>JAHEEZ010000283.1 GCA_024640445.1 Acidobacteriota bacterium
TCTTCGATTTCGGGATGGTAGGAAGGATCACACCGGAGCTTCAGGCCAAGATGATCGACGCATTCTTTCACGTTGTGTCCCGGGATCCTGACGGGATCGCCCAGGACCTGATCGATCTCGATTTTCTCAAGCCGGGTTCGGATCCCGAAATCGTCCGCCCGGTGGTCAGGAGAATGTTCAAATTCCATCTCGATCTGAAACTGAAGGACGTTAACTTCAAGGAACTGACCTACGATCTCGCGGACGTGATGTACGATTACCCGTTCCGGCTGCCGTCGAACTTCACGTACATAATGCGAGCGCTGATGACGCTGGAAGGAATAGGGATCGTGACCGATCCGGAATTCAACTTCTTCCTGACTGCGAAGCCTTATGCGAAAGAATTCATGCTGAAGCGTGAAGGCAAGGATCTGCGCAGAATTTTCGTGGACAAGCTGCTGGGCCGTGGGAGCAATGAAGGTATCGACTGGAACCGCACATGGAAGCTCGCGAAGATGGCGGCGAAGACCGTGCTGAATTCAGGTCGTTGAAACTTTCCGGAGTTCCTAACCCGCGGTGTCCCGATCTACGAGCGATTCATCGGAATAGGCCGATCCGGACGGCCTACTCCTGCATGACCAATTTCGACTCTGATGACCGAACTGCCTTTTCCAAACGTAAAGGATAAACCGCGAGCGGACATCCGTTTTGTTTCGAGAGACTTCTCTGTAGATGAGCTAGACAACGAGATCTGGAAAACGGCACACGCGGTCGATGTGATCAGATACTGGTCCGGAGAAAGTGCTCCGGATGGACGAGTTTTCGAGGCGCGCCTTCTGTGGTCGGAAACCGCGCTTTACGTTCGTTTCGAAGCGATGCAGAGCGAACCTCTGTTCGTCAGTGAATCGCCGGTACTCGACGAAAAGGCTTTGGGGCTTTGGGAGCGCGATGTATGCGAACTGTTCGTGGCTCCCGACAAGAGTGAAACAGAAAAGTACTTTGAATTTGAGATCGCCCCGACGGGTGAATGGCTCGACCTCGGGATTCATCAGGCATCCGAAGAACGAGTCACAGATTGGGAGTACGACTCTAAGATGACAACCGCTTCGAGGATCGAAAGTGACCGCGTATTGATGGCGCTAAAAATAGGATGGAGCGCGTTTGGAGGAAAGCCTTCGGTAGGAGACATCTGGGCGGGTAATCTTTACAGGGCGGTCGGTGAGGGAGAGACACGAGCTTATCTCGCATGGTCGCCGACTTTTACCGAGAAACCGAACTTTCATGTGCCGGAACGCTTCGGGGAATTGGTATTCGGTGAATTGTAAATCGTGAATAGCGAAAAGTATTAACCGCAGAGGCGCAAAGGCGCGGAGCTTTTTGGGTGGTCTTTAGAGTACCAATCGATACGCAAGACCAGAGTTCCGATTATCCTAAACATCCTGTTCATCCTGTTGTTTTTCTCTTTCTTTTCACGATTCACTATTGACCATTCACGATTTACCATCAACCAAATGCAGTTCATAGCACTTACATTTTTGGGGTTCGCAGGACTGGAAGCTTTCTCGTACTTCGTCCACAGATGGCTTTTTCATGGAGTCTTATGGCAGGTCCACAAGACCCACCACTACCCCAGGAAAGGGGCGTTCGAGTTAAACGACCTGTTTTCGGTGGTGTTTGGCATGACTTCAGTTCTTCTGATCGTGTTCGCGGAATACCCTCTTGTTGAGTCGGTTTCTTTTCCGATCGGACTCGGGATCGCGATCTACGGAGTGCTCTACTTTCTTGTTCACGACCTGTTCACCCACAGGCGGTTTCTTCCATTCGCCTCAAAAAACAAAGTCCTGCTCTCCATACGAGGCGCTCACCAACACCATCACCAGACCGTTGCAAAGAAAGGGATGGAGCCGTTTGGTTTGTTTGTATATGATTACGCGCGCTTCAGGGGAAGCAAGAAAGGTCGCGCCGTCAATTAAGTTCCGAGCTTTCAGCTCCCGGCGGCACGATCCAGACTCTGGTTCTCACGTCCTTCTCGACTCCGCCGTTGACGAATACTGCCCTTGATGTGTTGGCTCCAAACATAGACCGGATCGATGCCTCGCGCTTCTCAACGTCCTTCTCGGAACCGTAATTTACAAAATAGGCCTGTGCTCCGGAGTTCTGCTGAAGCATCTCGCCAAGCGCAGTCAGGCGTTTTTGAAGAAGGTTGTCCTTTACCTTCCCAAATTCGTCGAAAAGGATGGGCGAGGGCTTCGCGTTGCCGTACTTTATTTCGGCAAATGCGGACTTGCCGCAGGGTTCATCAAGTCCGGCGACCTCGACAGTGGCCTTAGTCTTCCCGGAAACCGACACGGAGATCTCTCGGGTCCCGGCTCCAGAGACTATTGAACCATTCTCAACGGACCACTTGTACGTAAGCTTTTGGGGGACTTTATTTCCGGCAACGGTAACGGCGAAAACCGCTGAGTCTCCGTCCTTGAGGACCGCGACGGGACCGGAAACGCTTATCGTCGGACAGTCCTCCGAGCCTGACTGGGCCATCACCGCGGGAATTGCGACAAATAAAGAAATCAAGAGGAGGGTTGTCTTGTGCATAATCTGATATTCCGTTTTCTCTCCCGTTCGGGAGTTCCGTTGCGAGATATAGGTGTTCTCGGTCTTGCAAATATACAACTTCGCACACCAAATTGACTACATTGAATTTTCATCGGAAAGAAAGATATTGATTTTTTTCAATATTCTTTTGTTTCATACTTGAAACACGATGCAACATATGCTACCTTGTTTCTTGCCTCGGAAGAAGGGTTTTTAGCGGGAACTGAAGACGGAAGCTTCCAAGGCGACGGTCTTGTGAAAAGACCAAGTTTTGCTGGGGCAAAAAGCAAAACGAACAAGCGGGTAAAAGGGACAAGGAGCGGGAACTCCTTGTCCCTTTTCGGTTTTCCTGGCTGTCACCAATTGTTTTCTACTTGAACTTCATATCTTTGAGCCAGACAGGGAGCGGCTGCCAATTCCATCCGTTTCCGAAGGTCCGGGTATTTAACCGCTCGACCATCCTCTCGTGTTCCTTCAGCAGTTCGTGTGGAGGCAGATCCTCAGGAATTTCGTAGCAAGCGTGATGTATACAGGGCAAAGGCTTCGTGTCCCCGTGGACAAGGCAGCCCGTCCCCTGCTCGAACAGCGGACAAGAATAAGTTCGCGAAAACGAATCGCCCGCCGCCTCCAGTCCGTACTTTTGGACCACTTTGGCGGCGCGTTCTTTTACTTTCTTCCGCAAGCTTTCCGGGTATTCTTCAAGTCGCTGCCTTACGGATTCCGCTTCAAGTCGCGTGATATGAACGTTGACAAAATGCGCGTCGATGCAACAGATCCCCTGCTGTTCGCAGGTCAAACAATCTTTTGCCTTGTGTTCGTAACCTTCGCCAATGATTCGATTAAAACGCTTCTTCAGTGAAGCGAGCTTCTCCAGGGCGGCTGATCTTGTCAGTGTTTTCATTCGGCGCGGTGTAACTGTTACAATTTTAGAAAATTATTTATCGGAAAGCCGCCGGGTGTCAAAACAGCACTTTTTCGCTGTTTGCACCGAACGGTCCCGAAATTCATCAGCAAGGGGAAAATCAAATGCTTAATGTTGGAGACAAGGCGCCGGCTTTCTCGGCGAAGGACCAGGACGGGAACTCGGTCAAAATATCCGATCTTAAAGGCAAAAAGGTCGCACTCTATTTCTATCCGAAAGACGACACGCCCGGATGCACGAAACAGGCCTGTTCACTGAGAGACGGAATGCCAAAGCTCAAGAAAGCCGGCATAACCGTGATCGGAGTCTCGATCGACGACAAGGAATCGCACCAGAACTTCATCAAGAAATACAAATTGCCGTTCACGCTGCTCGCAGACACGAACAAGAAAGTCGTGGAAAAATACGGCGTTTACGGCGAAAAGAACATGTATGGCAAGAAGTATATGGGCGTCAACCGCACGACTTTTCTGATCGATGAAGAGGGAAAGATCGTCAAGATCTTCAAACGCGTCAAGGTAGATGAACACGCGGACGAGGTACTAAAGGCCTTCGCTGCCTGATTCAGCGACCCCGGCCTTTTTTGTCTACACGGAACGGACTTCAATAGCCGTTGCGAAACAATTTAGATAAATGTTTTGGTTTTGAGGGCGTCACGGCAAGCCAGCCGCGGCGCCCTGCTTTTTTTTGTGAGGAGGGTTTAGAAGTGTTTAGAATTCTGACGGTTTTCTTTCTGGTAGCCCAGGTATTTGTTTTCAGTTTGCCTGTATTCGCGGATCAGGTGGTACTGAAGAATGGCGACCGGCTTACGGGAAAGATAATCAAGAAGGACGATGAGAAGATAACGATCGAGACCGAAGCGGCGGGCAAGATCGCAATCAAATGGGAGGCCGTTGAGACGATCGCCGCGGATGGCGAATTATT
>JAHEEZ010000065.1 GCA_024640445.1 Acidobacteriota bacterium
CCACGGTGACGTGCCGATCGACACCCCAGACCTGGAATCAGGTGTTCTTGAGAGCCCGAAACATATCTCCGAGATTTACAGTTCGTCGGTCCGCATTGCCGAACGCGTAAAGAGCGTCTTGGGCTCTGGTCAAATTCCCGTGATAATCGGTGGCGACCATTCGATAGCTGCCGGCTCCTTTTCGGGCATATCCAGTCATTTCAGGGAAAAAGGTGAAGAGATCGGGATGATCTGGTTCGATGCGCACGCTGACATGAACACGCCCGAGTCATCTCCTAGCGGCAACACTCACGGGATGCCGCTTTCGACCATTCTGGGACTTGGCGAAGACCGGATGGTCGGGCTGGAAGGGTTCTCCCCCAAGCTTGATTCGAAATATCTCGCTCACGTCGGCGCCCGGGACCTGGACGATTGGGAACAAATGCTCATCCGGAAAATGGGTTTAAGGGACCAGTTCTTCACGATGAGTGATATTGACCGGCGAGGAATGACCGCTTGCATGCGGGACGCTATTGAGATCGCTTCGAGGGCCCCGGGAGGATATGCTGTGACATTCGATGTGGACATCATCGACCCGCGCTTCGCTCCCGGCTCCGGAACCCTCGTGCGAGGCGGAGTTACGTACAGGGAAGCTCACGTTGCACTTGAGATGATCGCTGAGCATGGCGGCCTCAGATCGTTCGAGATCGTCGAGGTAAATCCTACACTTGACCGCGGAAACATTACCGCCAAACTAGCAGGCGAACTGATCCTGTCGGCGCTTGGCAAACTGATCCTTTAACAATTATGGAACGAACAAAGGTCGGTGTGGTC
This sequence comes from Acidobacteriota bacterium, assembly GCA_024640445.1. Lineage (GTDB taxonomy): Bacteria > Acidobacteriota > Blastocatellia > Pyrinomonadales > Pyrinomonadaceae > Aridibacter. The sequence goes on from JAHEEZ010000065.1 coordinate 814, forward strand.
TTTGGTGGCCGATCCGGCGAACATGAGATATCCGTGCGTTCGGCAGCGACCGTGATAAGTGAGATCGACCACGAGAAATATGAAGTATTGCCGGTCGCGATTTCGAATGAAGGACACTGGCTTGGGCCCAGAGAATCTGCCGAAATGCTGCCCGAAAGGGTAATGGGTGTCTTTGGTCTGGATCTGGAAGCATATCCCCTTGGCCGCGCCCTCTTCTCCTGCGATACGGAATTCCAAGGCCTTCGCGTTCTGCCTGAGACAGGAGGAGAGGCTATCGAGGTGCCCCTAGATGTAGTATTTCCGGTGCTGCATGGCACATACGGCGAGGACGGGACGATCCAGGGGCTTTTTGAAATGTCGGGTATCCCATACGTCGGCTGCGGCGTTCTGGCTTCATCGTGCGGCATGGACAAGGTCTTTATGAAGGCCCTGTTCCGGGATGCAGATCTGCCGCAGTGCGACTACGTGTGGTTTCTGCGCGGTGAATGGGAAGCCGAAAGGGAAACCGTCATGGCGAAGATAGAGTCGACGCTCGGCTATCCATGCTTTGTGAAGCCCGCGAATCTGGGTTCTTCGGTCGGAGTATCGAAAGCGGTCGATTCTGGAAGCCTTGCTGAGGCGATCACACTTGCGGCAGTCTATGACCGAAAGATCATCGTGGAAGAGAATCTGGACATGCGCGAGATCGAATGTGCTGTGATGGGGAATGAAGATCCTGAATCGAGCCTTCCGGGGGAATACATTGTCCTTGACGAAGAAAAGAAGTTTCTGGATTACACGGAAAAGTATTCCGGCACAGGGAACAATGAATTCGTGGTCCCCGCGCGGATCCCGGAAAGCCTGACGGAAAGACTTCGGGAGATGGCAGGTGTCGCGTTCAAAGCGGTGGACGGATCAGGATTTGCGAGGGTTGATTTCTTCTTACGAAATGACAACGGAGAACTGCTGATCAACGAGATCAACACGATTCCGGGACTGACCGATGCTTCGGGATTTCCAAAGATGTGGAAGGGCACCGGGAGGCCGTTCACCGAGGTGATCGACCGATTGATAGAACTTGCGATTGAAAGGCACGCTGACAGGGCCAGGAACCGGACCGCGCTTTGACGTGCCAGGAATCAGTTGGATGGTGCGTTATAGCCTTTGCGGGCACGGACGGAGAGTGAGTCGTTTGATACGGTAACTTCGATCTTCCTCCATTTTCCGTCTCTTTTAATGTTTGCGGGGTAGTAACCGAGGGTGTACTGGATCCCAAGCTCCTTGACTATGTTCGCAAATGCCTCGCGCAACTGAGCACCGCCAGGTGTTTCGATAAACCGCCCGCCGGTTTTGTCCGCGAAGTTCTTCAGTATTCCCCGGTTCTGCATCCTCGCCTTTCCGCCGGTGTTCAGTCCGGACATGTCCACAGTGTAGATAGTTGCAGCCGCGTCCTGCGCGGCCTTCAGCGCTTTTGTAGCCGACTTTCCGCTTCTAGTGTCAGCGCCGTCAGAAAGCACCACTATCGCCCTGCGTTTTTCCGGACGTTTCTTCAGGTCTTCAGCTGCTTTGAATATCGCGTCATAAAGCACGGTCCAACCGGATGCTTTCAGATCGTATACCCCCGGGACCAGGTCCCTTAGATTTGAGAACTCCTGCACCTGCGACAGTTTTGAATCAAAGTTATAGATAGCGACCTGGTCATCCGGCCGGATTCCGTCCAGAAAACGCATGGCGGCGGACCGAGCGAGACTCACCCTCTGTTCCATGCTTCCGGACGAATCGATGAGAATAACGGCCGCAAACGGTGCTTCTTCCGTCTCGAATATCTCAAGCTCCTGCTCCTTGCCGTCTTCGATCACGCGGAAGGCGGCCTTACCCAGACCCAGGAACGGTTCGCCCTTCTTGTCGGTCACGGTAGCGTTCACAAGCACGAGCTCTGAATCCACATTAATCACCTCATTGTCCTGGGCTGCGGCGGAGATCGCCAGCAATCCGCAAACGAGTGATGCCGTGACCAGGCGCATGGCAAGGCTATTGGGTTTTCCGGGATGGGTATATCGGAATATGGAAGAGCAGCTAAAGTTCAGCATCAGGTTAATACAGGTAATTAATGGAATCGGAGGAACTTAACCAGGCGCATTACTGTATTGGAAGACTGGATCGCTACGGCAGATATGCTGTAGCGCGAGGTCTTCTTTATCTCGTCCAATAATTTGTAAGTGGTCTCCTGCAGCAACTGGACAGCCTCGACGGCGTCCTTGGGCTTGTCCTTGTCATCGTCGTCATCATCGTCGGCATTCAGTTCCTTGCGGATCTTCTCAAGCAGGTCTTCCGCCTTCTCAAGCTTCTCACGGTCTTCTTTCGTAAGGCGGTTCGTTCCCTTGAATGACTCTTCGATCTCGTCCGTGAGCTTTGCCAATTCCTCCGTCCGCTCCAACATCCTGTCGAAGTCCTTCTTGGTCTCTTCGATGCACAGCTCGACCATCCGCTCTTTCATCTGTTTCGAAAGCGGTTCGCGATGAGCGGGGTTTTCTATATAGGGGCAACGTTCGATCTGTGAGTAGATGCATACAGGGGCCGCAAGCATGACGCAGCCAATTACAATTATCCGTATGTTCCTTGCTTTCATCCTTGGATCTCAGGCTAGGGGCGTCTTCCCTCACTGTCCAGGTCTTTACCCGTCATCGTTACCAGTTTGGAGAGGAATTCTTCTTCCGCGGAGCCGGAACTCTCAAGATTAGACCATTCGGAAAACAGGCCGTTTTCCGACCGGCCCTCGACTTTCGCCGTCACTGACACGTTGTTCTTGATCCCGTCGACAGACTGGACATCGACCGTAAGCGTATATCGCCCTCGAGTCCATATCTGATCCGTTTGCGGAACCATCGCATATCGGTTCAGTTCGGTCTGGGTGATAATCGCGCCCTTGGAAAATACCACCGGCTCGGACACAAGCAGTCCGTCCTTGAGTCTCGAAGCCGACTCGTCAAGGATCATCTTGTTTTCCTTAAAGATCGCCAGGACCATGTTTATAAGAACATCACGCCTCGAGATGATCGTGTAAGGATTTTCAAGGCGGCTTCTTACCTTAGTCTTTCCTTCCCCAAATGAAATACTTCGGCTAACGTCATTGCCCTTGTCCGTCGTTCGCACATCCCTGATCGTTTTCGTCTGAGTGTCGATTCCCTTTTCCTGGGCAAGGGCGCTGAACGAGAAGAGCGCGAGGATGGCGAATAGGGGCGGAAATAGGTTCTTCATAATTGTCCCCGGTCAGAAAGTATTTCTGTATCGAATATAACGCAGAAGGCTGGTGAACGAAAGCTACGATGTGCCCGCAAAATCGATAGTTGCACCGTGGCTGCTTGCCCCGCAGGATACGCACAAAGGCAACGCAAGAAAGGCCGCCCGGACAGTTCCGGACGGCCTTTCAGGTCGAAGCACTTCAGCGTTTCAGTTTAGTTGCCGTCACTCTTCGGTGAATCGACGGTGATATTGTTCGCGCCGAAGGTTGTAGCTGTCGCCCTCTGAAGGTCGGCGAGCGCTTTATTGAAATCCGTCTCGGCCCTTATTTCCGCATTCCTGGCATTGGTAAGCGCGTTCTCGCGCTGAAACAAGAGGAATGTTGTCGAACGGCCGACATCGTAGAGTTTCCGTTCGCCTGAAAGCTGTATCTCGGCGTTCTCTCTGGCTCTGCGGGCGGTCAATACTCTCTGTCTTGCTGTTTCAACGGCCTGAACGGCGTTTCTGACTTCAGTGATGACCGACTGTTCCTGAGAACGTATCAGGGCAGCTATCCGGTCCTGCTGATACCGGGCAGTTGCCAGATCAGCTTTCGCGGTCTTGTTTCCAATAGGGAACGTGAAGGTGACCCCGACGGAATAGCTGCGGGTATCATTCGCGAAAAGGTTTCTGAGGGACTGCCCCCATCCGCCCAGGAATCTGGGCGGCACCGATGGATCGACCGTGACATTTGGCACGACTATGTCCGGATTAAGCATGCGGAGTTCGTTCAAAAGAAACGCGCTGGAGTTGGAATTCGGGTCGCCCGAAATGAGAGGTACCGTGTAACTCTCGGTCGGCCCGGTCCCGGTCCCGGAAAGACCGATCATTGTGTAATTCGCGTTTAGGTCTATTTGCGGCTTGATCTGATCCTTGTAGTAACCAATATCGATCGCATTGATCTCATTTTGAAGCCTCAGCCTTTGAAGCTCAGGCCTGTTCTGGATCGCATCGGAAAGCACGCCGTCAAGATCTATCGGGTCGTCGCTGTACGCCGGCGTATCCGTGGGCATGAATGATTCCGACCACTGAGGGTCGTTCGAGTCTTTCAGGATCAGCGCTTTTAGCAAGTTCTCAGTCGTAGCGACTGCCTGTGTTGCCAAAAGAACGTCAGATTCGCGGTTCGCCAGCTCGGTGCTGACCTCTGCCCTCTGCAGTGGAGCCGAGGCTCCGGAAGCGATACGCGCCTCGACCTGTCTAAGGTTCTCTTTGGTCAGGTCGAGATTGGCTACCCTGTTCTGCTGGTCTCGTAATGCGAAGACCAGGTCCCAGTAAGCTCTCTGTACCTGGGAAATGGTTGTTAGCGCTTGCAGGCGGAATTCGGCGTCGGACTGCGAGATCACCTTCCTTTGGATCCTTATTTGTCTTCGAGTCGGATCAATAGAACGGTTCTTCAGCAGGGGCTGCGTGAATGTGGCGCCAAAACTTGTCGAATAGGTCGGATTGAGCTGAGAAAATGAGTTACTGGTCTCGTCCCGCGTGTTGTTGAAAAAGACATTTACGCTTCCGCCTCCCGCTTTGAAAGGAGTGAAAACGCTTGTGTTTACGCGGAACTGATTGCTTCGGGTCACACCCGAAAGATCGGCTCCTCCGAGCGTACTTGGCTGCGGCTGAACACTGTTCAGGTAGTTCGGGTTGACGTTCAGAACGGGATCGTAAACTCCAAGCAGCGAACGGAGGCTTGACTCGGCTATTCGCACATCGTTGCGTGACACTTCGATGTCGTTGTTGTTTTGAAGTGCGAGCGCGATCGCGTTGTTGAGTGTCAGCGAACGGGTCTGCGTCGGGTTTACACCGACTCTGCGCATGTTGAACCCGGGTGACGCCTTAGGCAGAGCCGAACCCGGACCCGACAACGAAGGATCGGCCGCGCTTGAATCTGTTTCGGCTGTATCAACAACTGGCGGATCGTTCTTCGCGATCTGCACGCCGGGCTGCTGCCCGAAAAGCGATGTGGCCGACATAGCCAGTAACGTCGATAAACCAAGACTAAGGAATAACTTACCTTGTGAAAATTTCATTATTGGAAAGCTCCGGTGCAACAAGAGATCTGTTAAATTCTAGATAAAAAAGCTCAGGCTCTGATACGCTCTAAAAAATTTCTTTGTTTCACAAAAAGTATTCAACAGGCCGTAAAGAATACGAAAGTTTGAATGATAGGCGGCTAGGGGGGAACCCTTTGAACTTTGGGCGAAATTGAGATATCGTTCTTAGTTTTGATAACCATATTCCAGAGGAAGGTATAAGACTAATGGGCATTAAAGTTGGCATAAACGGCTTCGGCAGGATTGGCCGCAACGTTCTGCGGGCATCTATGGGGGACAGCGACATCGACTTTGTCGCGGTAAATGACCTCACGGACACAAGGACCCTGGCGCACCTGCTTAAATATGATTCGGTGATGGGAAACCTTGAAGAGGACATTTCTTCCTCGGACGGATCGATCACCGTCGGTGGGGACACTTTTCGGGTATTCAGCGAGCGGGATCCGGGGGCGATCCCCTGGGAAGAGGTCGGGGCCGAAGTTGTGATCGACGCGACCGGCATTTTTAGAGACAAGGCGACGGCGGGCAAGCATCTGAGGGGTCCTGTCAAGAAAGTGATCATCTCCGCTCCGGGCAAGGATCCGGATGCGACCATAGTGCTTGGTGTGAACGAGGGCGACTACGACCCCGAAAATCATCACATTCTTTCGAACGCGTCCTGTACGACCAACTGCCTTGCACCGGTGGCAAAGGTGATGCACGAGAAGTTCGGCATCGTTAACGCCCAGATGACGACGATCCACGCGTACACGAATGATCAGAGGCTTCTTGACCTGCCTCATAAGGACCTAAGGCGCGCAAGGGCTGCGGCGCTCTCGATGATCCCAACCTCGACAGGAGCCGCAAAGGCGGTTTCGCTCGTAATACCCGAGCTTGAAGGGAAGTTCGACGGTATCTCGGTCAGGGTTCCGACTCCCAATGTTTCCCTCGTAGACGTCGTTATGAACGTCGAGAAAGAGACATCTGCGGAAGAAGTGAACAGGGAGTTGAAGAGCGCTGCTAACGGCGAACTCAAGGGCATCCTGGGATTTTCGGAGGAGCCGCTTGTTTCGATCGACTACAGAGGCAATTCGCACTCTTCGATCGTTGATGCCGACAACACAAAGGTCCTCGACGGCAAATTCGTCAAGATCCTGGCCTGGTACGACAATGAGTGGGGATATTCCTGCCGGGTCAGAGACCTCGTCAAATACATCGCCGAGAAAGGCCTTTAATTATATACGTCGATCTATTGCAGATAAGGGGCGGTCTTCCTCTCTCCTGGGACACGGAACCGTGCCTCCTTACTGTTCTTGCCGGATTATGCGGGTGCTGAAACAGTGCGCCGGCATTCGAAGATGAAGAAAAAGACAATCAAAGATGTTGATCTCGCGGGAAAGCGGGTCTTGATGCGTGTCGATTTCAACGTTCCAATCAAGGACGGGGAAGTTTCGGATGACACAAGGATCCGCGGCGCTTTGCCGACAATTGAGTATGCGGCTGGAGAAGGGGCGAAGGTGATCCTCGTTTCTCACCTGGGAAGGCCGGCTGACAAGCCTGACCAGGCTTTCAGCCTCAGGCCTGTCAGGAAAAGGCTTTCGCAGCTTCTGGCTGAAGAAGTGGCGTTTGCAGATGATTGCATCGGTGAAGAAGCGAACGCGGCGGTCAGCAAGCTTTCGGACGGAAAGGTCCTTTTGCTCGAAAACGTGCGTTTTCATCCCGGCGAAAAGAAGAATGATCCTGAATTTGCCAGACAGCTTGCTTTGCTTGCAGATGTATATGTGAACGACGCGTTCGGCACCGCGCACAGGGCCCACGCCTCCACAGCAGGGATCACACAGTTCGTTGGCGAATGCGTCGCCGGACTGCTTATGGAAAGAGAGTTGGAAGTCCTTGGCAAGGTCCTTACGAATCCAGAAAGACCTTTTGTGGCCATTCTCGGCGGGGCTAAAGTATCAGATAAACTTCCTGTAATTAAATCATTGATAGAAAAGAAGGTAGACAAACTTCTGATCGGTGGGGCTATGGCCTATACCTTCTTCAAAGCGCTTGGATACACGGTCGGAAAATCGCTTGTGGAAGACGACATGCTTTCGAAGGCTCTGGAATTAAAATCCGAAGCTGAGAAGGCAGGTATCCAGTTGTTGCTGCCCACGGACCACCAGGTCGTCGATTCGTTCGACCCGCTTAACTCACGAAAGACCATACCGATCGATTTTACGAATTCGGGGCTTGTCGGGCTGGATATAGGTGATGAGACAGTGCAGATCTTCAGCGAGGCCCTGAAAGGAGCGAAAACGATCGTCTGGAACGGCCCGATGGGGATGTTTGAGGAAAAGCCTTTTGATGAAGGGACGTTTGCGATCGCCGAGGCAGTCGCGGAAGCGACGGATAATGGCGCGTTTTCGGTAGTCGGAGGCGGCGATTCTGTGGCTGCGATCAATGAAGCAGGCCTAGCTGACCGTGTTTCGCACATATCGACCGGAGGCGGGGCCACACTGGAATTTCTTTCCGGAATTGAACTTCCGGGAGTTGCCGCGCTGGATGATGCATAGGAAACGCGGCGCAAACAGATCTCGCGACGGCCGAAAGTTATAGAATCTATGAGAACACCGATAATTGCCGGAAACTGGAAGATGTACAAGCTTCACGATGAAGCCGTCAAGACAGCTGTGGAGCTAAAGAGCCTGGTTTCGAACGCGGGACACTGCGAAGTGGTGATCGCACCGGTCTTTACGGCGCTCAAGACCGTCGCCGACCGGCTTGAGGGCTCGAATGTGAAAGTCGCGGCCCAGAACTGTGCGGCCGAGGCGAACCATTCTGCTCAAACCGGAGAGGTATGCGCCGATATGATCATGGATGTCGGCTGTGAATACGTAATCGTAGGGCACTCCGAGCGAAGACAGTTCCACGGAGAGACTGATGATTCTGTCAATCGAAAGGTGAAAGCCTGTCTCGAGTACGGATTGAAGGCTATCGTCTGCGTAGGGGAGGACCTTTCGCAAAGGGAGTCAGGCCGCGAAAAGGAAGTCGTGGGCGGTCAACTAGCAGGCGGACTTGCCGGATTGACACTCGCTGACATGGAACGTATCATTATCGCTTACGAGCCTGTCTGGGCGATCGGAACGGGTAAAACCGCGACGCCTGAACAGGCTCAAGAAATGCACGCCTACATAAGGCGTGCTTTATCAGGTTCCCATTCCGCGGAATGCGCGGCGGGTACAAGGATACTCTACGGAGGCTCCGTAAAGCCTGACAACATAAGGGAACTGATGGACAGGGAAGACATAGATGGAGCGCTGGTAGGAGGCGCAAGCCTGGAAGCGGCGACTTTCTCAAAGATAGTAAATTACCGATAGGTCTTCCGAGGGGAAATCGTGCTAGAAACGACTTTATACATAATCTTCTTCGTATCTTGCGTACTGCTGATCGTGTCAGTGCTGCTTCAGCCTGGTAAGACAGATGCCGGAGCGCTTTTCACCAGCAGCATATCGAGTGCGGCTTTGAACCCGAGAGGAACACAGTCCGTTCTGTCGAAGCTGACGATAGCGATGGCGGCGACGTTCATGCTGTCTGCGCTTCTGCTCGCTATGCCCGCAGTGACCGGAAGAGTCTCCGTCCTTGAGACGGAGGGTCCAGGAAAGGCGCCGGCGGCTGATACAGGCAGCGCAAATTCGAATACGGCGCCGGCAAACACTTCGAATACATCCGGAGATGTCGAAAGTGCAAAACCGGCGGAAGAAAAGAAGGAAGACGCGGGTAAGGCGCCGGCTGAAAACAAAGAAGAGGCAGCACCCGCTAAAGAAGAGAAGAAGGAAGGCGGCAAGTAGCGCCGATACAGGTTCTTTAGGATTGCCGAGGTGGCGAAATTGGTAGACGCGCACGTTTGAGGGGCGTGTGGAGCGATCCATGCGGGTTCAAGTCCCGCCCTCGGCACCAACATTAGAAAAAGAGAGCGGTCAGAATTGGCCGCTCTCTTTTTTGTTTAATGTCCGGGAACATAGCCGCCACTTCCAAGGGTCGGACATGTTCACAAGCGGGAATTGTAACCTCCCCAGATACAATTACTTAGTCAGGCTACCCTTATTCGAACCTAATCAATCACTTCAAGTGTCGGCGTGCAGACATCTGAGCAATCACTTAAAGAGGTATATTCCCGTGCTTCTTCGGAGGATTGACGTCCCGCTTTGTTTGAAGGAGCTTCAGGGCTCGTATCAGCTTTGGCCGGGTCTGGGAAGGTTCGATCACCTCATCGATAAAACCGTGCTTTGCGGCAACATACGGATTCGCGAACTTCTCCTCAAACTCCTGAACCTTGTCCTTCCGGAGGGTCTCCGCATCCGTCGTTTCCTTGAACTCGTTCCGGTACAGGATCCCGACTGCGCCGTCAGCGCCCATCACGGCGATCTCAGCGGTCGGATAAGCGAAGTTGATGTCCGTTCTTATGTGCTTTGAGGCCATAACACAGTATGCGCCGCCGTACGCCTTGCGCGTGATAACCGTTATCTTCGGCACAGTGGCTTCCGCATATGCATAAAGGAGTTTTGCACCGTTCCGGATTATTCCGAAGTGTTCCTGGTTCACGCCAGGAAGGAAACCCGGCACGTCCTCGAATGTGATCAAGGGAATGTTAAAACAATCGCAGAACCTCACGAATCTAGCGCCTTTTATCGAGGCATCGATATCAAGCACGCCCGCGAGGAACGCCGGCTGATTCGCGACTATTCCGACCGAATGGCCCCCGAGCCGCGCGAAACCGACCACGATGTTGGGCGCGTAATGTTCCTGGACCTCAAAGAAATAAGCGTCGTCCACGACCGAATTGATTATGTCGCGTATATCATAGGGTTGATTCGAAGACGCCGGTACCACGGAATTGAGATTCTCATCCGCTCGGTCTTCGGGGTCCGACGTTTCCTCGAAAGGAGGCGAATCGATATTGTTGGAAGGGACAAAAGAAAGCAGTTCACGCGCAAGACGCAGGCAATGTTCGTCGTCATCGGCCGCGAAATGGGCGACCCCCGACTTCGTGTTATGCGTCATCGCGCCCCCTAGCTCATCTTTTGTAACATCCTCGTGAGTGACCGTCTTTATCACGTCCGGGCCGGTGATGAACATATACGAAGTGTCCTTCACCATAATGTTGAAGTCGGTGATCGCCGGCGAGTAGACCGCGCCGCCCGCGCAGGGTCCCATAATGCAGCTGATCTGGGGTACGACGCCGCTTGCCAGGGTATTGCGCAGGAAGATGTCCGCGTATCCGCCCAAAGAAACAACTCCTTCCTGGATCCTGGCACCGCCGGAGTCATTGAGTCCGACAAGGGGGGCCCCGGTTTTCATCGCAAGGTCCATGACTTTGCAGATCTTCATAGCGTGGGTTTCACTCAATGATCCGCCAAAAACTGTGAAGTCCTGGGCGAAGACGAACACGGGCCGTCCGTCCACCAGGCCATGGCCCGTGATCACGCCGTCACCATCGTATCTTCGCTTATCGAGGCCGAAATCAGAGGACCTGTGGACGACGAATTTGTCGAATTCCTCAAAAGTGCCCTCATCGAGAAAGAATTCCACCCTTTCTCTTGCCGTCATCTTGCCGGAGGCCTTCTGTTTGGCGAGTCTTTCCTCCCCGCCTCCCGCTTCGGCACGCTTCGAACGTTCGCGGAGTTGTCCAAGCTTGTCGGTCTTTTCTTCGGATGTCTTTGGAAGCATATGGTTTAGTTTAGCGGGCAGGGTAGTATTTGCAAACCTCCAACTCATTCATGAGTTGGAATGCCCGGCATCTTCAAAAGGGAATTTGCGTTCCCTGAAAAGAGTCAGTATTTCCTCAAGTGATTCCTCAGCCTTCTTCTCAATTTGCGGTCCGTATCCGTACCTAACCGAATTCTCGAGAAACTCATCCAGATCCAGGACCTCGTGCGAAAGGTCTTTCTTGATCAGAACGTCTATGTCGAGGTCAACATAATCAAGCGTATCTCCAGAAAAGACGGGAGGCTTGTTGACGTTGCAATAGTAATTGCGAAGTTCGCCAGAAGGGTTTTCAAATCTGAAGACGTTGTACCAGCGATCAAGCCAGTAATACTCGTATGAGACCGTTCCTCTTTTGATCTCGCCGAGGTCCGGGTGGCTGATATCGAGGGCGAATTCACCGATGAAGGTTAGGAGCGGACCTTTTCGTGAAACCAGTTCCGCCTGCCACGTTCTGTGGATCCGGTTGTCGAACTTCCGGGCGTTAATTGTAACTGCCTTTGAATTCAAGTAGATATAGCCAGTGAATTAAGAAATCCGATCATAAGTCGGTTGAACACTTCCGGATTTTCAATGTTTGAGTAATGACCTGCCTCGGGAATCACTTCAAGCCTGGAACGGCGTACCAGATCGTTCATTTCCCGTGCACCTTCCAGGCCCGTAAGCTTGTCGTCTTCACCGAAGATGAACAGGGTGCTAAGATCAGTCTCGCTAAGAACATCCCTTGAATCCGGCCTCAATGCCATACCGCGAAGCGCCGCAGCCGCAGCCTTTGGGTCACATCCACGGAAGTCTTCAACCAACCGTTCTGCCAGATCGACATTGTTACGCAAAGTGTGTGTGCTCAGAAGGTTATGGAGCATTGTCTCAACCAATACATCAGAACCTTCTTCTTCCAGCCTTTCGATCAGCTCATATCTGCCCTGGCGCCTTTCTTCGGTATCGGACCCTGCGGTCGTGTCGCAGAGTACCATCGCCGATATGTACTGCGGGAATTGCTTGAGAAGGCTGAAAAGAACATACCCTCCCATCGAAAGGCCCGCAAAAACGGCATTTCCAATGCCCAGAGAGTCGAGCAACTCCTTGATACCCAAAGCCATGTCGTCCATGCCTGAGGTATCGTTGTACAGACGGTTCTTCCCAAAACCGGGAAGATCCGGCGCAATTACTCGAAAACCCGCTTCCGCGATCACGCGGGCGTTCTTTTCCCACATTGATGAAGAAAGGGGAAAGGCATGAAGGAGGACCACATCGGGACCGCTCCCTGTTTCTATGTACGGGTATGTCACTATTTGTTTTCCCCTGTCTCGACATCTTCGTGGCGAACGACAAGAACGGAACAGGGAGCGTGGTGGACCACGGAGTCGGAAACCGAACCGAGAAGCAGGCGCTCCCAACGGTTATAGCCGTGTGAACCAACAACTATAAGGTTGGCGCCAAATTCTTCAGCCGTTTCAACGATCCTGCTTTCAGGAGAGCCGATAAGGATGTCAGTCGAGATCGCGGGACCTCCGCCTCCTAAATCATCGGAAATTTCACGACTCGTGCGTTCAAGAACGGTCTCCGCATTCTCACGGGCGATCTTCTCTATTTCCTGAGTATTTGGAAGATATCCCGCATACGCATCGATCGCCATCGGCACCGCCATATCGATAACGGTCACGATTTTCAGTTCGTCGCCGGATGAAAAATTCAAATTCTTTGTCATATCGACGGCGGCAGAACTCTGCGACGTTCCGTCGGTTGCGAGTATCACTTTCATAAATGTTCTCCTGAAGGGATTCTACATCCGACAGGTTCGGCGGGAAAGCGGCGGCGAAGGGTGATGATCACGGAGTATTCGACGAAGGACACTTCAGGTTATCCGCAATGCGCCTGAGAACGAGCATCGCCGTGTTCTTTTCGAGTTCGCTGAAATCCCGAAATACGGTCTCATCCAGTTTGTCCATTTGCCTCTCCGCTTCTTTCTGGACGTCATCAGCCTTGCTGGTCAGATAAACCCTCTTAACTCGCCCGTCATTGGGACAGGCTTTTGTTGCCACATAACCCTGTTCTTCGAGTTTGTTCACAAGCACATTGACCGTAGGCGGCGCCACTCCCAATTCACGTCCAATTTCAGCTTGCGAAAGGCCGTCAATATCCCAAAGAGAAAAAAGGACATTTGCCTGTCCCGAATGAAGGCCTATCTCTGCCATAACAGACGTCACGACGTTCCTGTGGGCGATCGCGATCCTTGAAAGCGTCCGACTCAAATTATCCGCCATGGCATATCTCCTGATTTTGACAAATCTGCTTAGGGTGCTAATAATAACATCATTAGCGAACTAAGGAAATAAGAAATATGAAGACAAATACAGGCGGGAGAGAGCTCCGGGTTCGCCAGGCTGAAAAGGTAGTTGCGCCGGAGATGACGAGTGACGGTGCGGGCGTAGTGCTTAAACGCGCAATTGGCAGCTTAAACTTAAGTTATGCTGATCCGTTCCTTCTGCTTGATCACTTCGGATCTGACGATCCGGATGAGTACATTGCGGGATTTCCTATGCACCCTCACAGGGGTATCGAGACTGTAACTTATGTTCTTAGTGGTTCGGTTAAGCATAGAGATTCGGAAGGGAACGAAGGAGTTATCCAGTCAGGAGGCGTACAGTGGATGACGGCCGGAAGCGGGATCATACACGAAGAAATGCCGCAGCTCGAAGGAGGACGTTTGGAAGGATTTCAGCTTTGGGTGAACCTTCCTGCGGCGCAAAAGATGATGGCTCCGAGGTACAGGGAGTTCAGTGCCGGGGATATACCCGTCGTGCAAACGGATCCTGGCATAAGTGTGAAAATCATTGCGGGCGAGTTTGAAGGGAGCCTCGGCGCTGTAACTGAATTGGAAGTCGCCCCGTGTTTTCTGGACGTATCTTTGGACGCAGAGCGAATGTTCGAAATTCCCGTGTCGTCGGGGAGAACGGCTTTCCTGTATATTTACAGGGGAGAGTTGCGATCTGCAGGCGGGAATTCTCCGATCCCCTCACCAAATCTGGTTCTAATGAGTGAAGGGGATTCAGTTAGGGTGGAGGCTGGAAAGTTGGGAGTTTCCTTTCTTCTGATTCACGGCAAGCCTTTGAACGAACCGATCGCCAGGTACGGACCGTTTGTGATGAATACCAGGCAGGAAATCCAGACTGCTTTAAGTGAGTTAAGCGCCGGCACCTTTATTAAGTAAGTGAATTAAACGCTTAAGTAGAGTGGCTTAAGAAGGTTAAACGATGTCTAAAACGTTTAAGAGGGCGGGAGCGGGAGTTAAGCACGCTCGAGACAATTTTCTCAAGTTGCACAAGTTGCTCATGGATTGGGACCGCTCAGTCTATGAATCGGAGCACGGAACGGTTTCTGCGGGAAAATTCCTTGAAATGCTTCTTAGCGAGCCGCGTTTCGAATGGCTACGCGTCCTGTCTATGCTGATAGTGGAGATCGACGAGTCGTTCGATCTGGACGACGGCGTCTCCATGGAGATGCTGGAAGGCTTCAGACAGGAGATACGGGACATCTTTGACGTGGATTCCGGTGAATACGGTGATTTCAAGGCCAAATTTCGGGAGGCCAGTCGATTGGTGGCCGAGGCGGAGGTTTTGCGCAGCGAGATCCTTGAAGCCGTCGAATGGGACCGCGAAAGCGAATAGTGAATGGTGAATAGAGAATTGTGAATGGTGAATCGTGAATTGTGAATGGAACGTGGCAGAAACGCGACCGTCAGGGACCGTGCCCTTCAGCGAATGGTGAATTGTGAATGGTTAGAGGCAGAAACGCGACCGTCAGGGAGCGTGCCCTTCAGTGAACCGTGAATTGTGAATGGAACGAGGCAGAAACGCGACCGTCAGGGAGCGTGCCCTTCAGTGAATCGTGAAT
>JAHEEZ010000066.1 GCA_024640445.1 Acidobacteriota bacterium
GCCAGGCCATATTTTACTCTTTTGTCGGCCGAAGATCGGACGCCGGGCGAACGTTGACTACTTACATTTCGAATATCCGCAGTCTCTGCAGAAATCGCACCCGGAGGCGTGTTCCAGTTGGCCCTTGCACTCAGGGCAAGTCCCGATCATGTTCGACATTTTGGTTCCCGGTTCGGTATCGGCTTTCTTTCTCGAAGAGATCGGTTCGCCCTTGAGCCGGCGGTTTGTCAGGAGAAGGCATTCGGCGATCGCCTGTTCGGGCGACGTCAGGAGCCTTTCGTTGAACCACACAGCATGCGTTCCGGTGACCTTGTTCAGACTTCGCGCGACCTCTTTAACTCCGAATCCGCCTCGGAGCATGTTCGAGGCCAGCAAGCCCACGCCCTCTGAGATCGGACCCGTAGCGAACACCTCCAAAACATCGTGTCCGTCGTGATTAACGGTAACGTAAAGGTTTACACCGTCGAAAGGGATCCTCCAGGTTGAGCCCTGAAGTTCGTAAGGCCTGGCAACCCTCTGACGGGCCTCTTCGCTTTGTATGACCTGGAACTCTTTGCTTTGGCCGACTTCGTCTGACGTTTCTTCCTTCTTCTTGTCGGACTTCATCGAGGTAAGTACCTGGCCCTCGCGGCTTCCGTCGCGGTAGTAACTGACCGCCTTGCAGCCGAGTTCCTTCGCCATCCTGTAAAGTTCGTCGACCGATTCGACCGTGTCATCCCTGGCGCCGTTGCACGTCTTGGAGATCGAATTGTCCACGTGCTTTTGAGCGGCGGCAAGGACCCTCACATGCTGATGCGAAGTTATGTCCATCGCGGAAATGAAATGTGGCGGAAGTTTGTCCTCATTCTCGACGACGAACTCGGCCGCGGTTCTGATCGAATCCTCATCGGACTGGTCCACCTCGATCCCCAAAGCGTTGGCAGCCAGGGTATGGACGTAATGCCTCTCGCCGAGCGTGTCGCGGCGGACGTACGCCCACGAGAAATTCGGCTCGATCCCGGAAGAGGTTTCAGCGACAAGTGAGATCGTGCCGGTAGGCGCGATGGTCGTCACTTCGTAATTTCGAGGGGTGAGCGGTTTGTTTCGATCTATGCCTATCTCATCGTAAAGGAATTTCGAGTAACTTTCTTCGTTGCCCTCGAGCTCTGGAAAAGTTCCTTTCTCTGCGCCGAGTTCCATCGAAGCTTCCCAGGCTTCCCTTCGAACGAAGCCCATTATCTTCTCCATAAACTCGATCGAATCCCTTTCTCCGTAGGAGATTCCGAGCTTGAGGCAGAGGTCTGCGAATCCCATTATTCCGAGTCCGACAGGCCTTGTACGTTTCACCACGTCGTCGATCTCGGGAAGCGGGAAATGCCCCGCGTCGACAACATTGTCAAGGAATCGCGTACACATGCGGGTTACGGAACCCAACTTTTCCCAATCGATGTCTGTATCCGTATCGCTGCCGTCGCCCGTCTTTCTGTAAAACTTCGAAAGGTCGATCGAGCCCAGATTGCAGGAGTTGTTGAAGTGAAGCATCTGCTCACCGCAGGGATTGCACGCGAAGATCGGCCCCATCGTGCTCTTCATGTGATTGTGGCGGTTGACCTCGTCAATGAAGATTATTCCCGGTTCTGCGTACTTGTGGGCGGAAGCGATTATGCGGTTCCAGATGTCCGGCGCATATACCATTCCAGGCTTGGGAGGTTCGATTATCGTAGTGTCCGAAAGGTCCGCGTTCTGGAACGCGAGTTTATCCGCGAACGTGACGGTGCTGCCGTCTTGACGCTGGTAAACGACGTAATCGGCGCCGGTCACGGCATCAGAAACGGCCTGTTCCCAGGGCATGCCTTCGAACTGGGTCTGGAACCACTCTTTCTTGTCAACGGCCTCCATGAACTCGTCCGTGACGGTCACAGAGATATTGAAATTCGTAAGAGACGACTGGTCGTTCTTGGCGTGTATGAACCTGAGAATGTCCGGGTGGGTGATGCTGAGGATACCCATGTTCGCACCCCTGCGGACTCCGCCCTGCTTCACTACTTCGGTCGTACCGTTCACGATGTTCATGAACGACACGGGACCGGAAGCAACACCGCGGGTTGAATTAACCATAGAACCCGCCGGACGAAGGAACTCGTATGTCATTCCGGTACCGCCGCCGGTCTGATGGATAACAGCGACGTTCTGGGCGTGCTGCATTATTCCGTTTATCGAATCCGGAACGTTCAATACGAAGCAGGCCGCGAGCTGGCCCTTAGGTTTTCCGGCATTAACAAGGCAAGGCGTGTTCGGGACAAATTCTCGGTTAAGCATGATCTCCATCATCGCGTTGAAGAAGAGATCGCGCATGGTGGGATCTGTTTCCGCGGTCGAAACGTGTCCGACCACACGGCTCACGATGTCAGACCACTGTTCAACCGGGTTACCGTTCTCGTCCTTCAGCGAATAACGTTTGCTGATGACCTTTTCGGCGTTCAGGCCGACCGGAACTATCTCCTTCCGGGTCGCGGTACCCGTCCCGTTTCCACTGCTTTTACCGTTTTTTGCGACAAATTTTCCCGACGATACAGGTTCGAAAACTGTACTCATTTAAGTCAACCTTCCTTATAAGCCTTGAGACTATTATGCCCCTAAGCTTCTATTCTATACGTTTTTTATTTGCATTAAAAAATGCGGGCTGTAAGGCAATAGCTGTTAATCGAAGGGAATTATGAGAACTGCAATACCCCCCGAGTGAAAACGAATATACTTGAATCGAAAATCAGTGTCAACCGTAAAAATACACAATATGTTGTGTTTGTTTTCACAAGCCATCCCAAATGTCGGGTAAGTTAAAGTAATTTCTTAGGTTATTGTCGTTAAACGTTATTTACACACAGAAAAATTATTCATGAGCGTTTCCGGAATTTGACTTTCGCTTCCCCGTTTGCGTAACTAATCCCTTTCCGAGGGCACAGATTTGCGATAAAAGAGCGCTGCAGAGTATAGATATGGGAAAACTGATCCACGGGATCGCCGAAGAAGGAACGATCAGGCTTATGGCGGCCGATACTACTGAGATAGTAACGGAGGCCGTCAGGCGTCACGCAACCTCTCCGACCGCGTCCGCGGCGCTTGGAAGGGTGCTGACGGGGACGCTTTTGCTGGGATCTAGCCTGAAGGCATTCGACCGTTTGACGGTCAAGATCGAGGCTGAAGGGGACATCGGCGGGATCGTCGCCGAGGCTGATCCGAATGGCAACGTCAGGGGTTATGTCAGAAATCCTGCCGCGCACGCCCCTGCGTCCGCCGATGGCAAATTCGACGTGAGCGCGGTGGTCGGGAAGGGGATGTTCTATGTAATTCGGGAGTCGGGTTTTGAGATCGGCTTGCACCGTGAACCGTACGTCGGTTCCGTGCCGATCGTTTCAGGCGAGATCGCCGAGGACTTTGCCTACTATCTTGCGACATCCGAACAGATACCTTCAGCGGTTCTCCTTGGAGTCTTGCTTCAGAATTCCGAGCCTTTTGTGACGGCGGCCGGCGGGGTGATGATCCAGATGCTTCCAGGCGCGAACGAACACGTGATCACGATGATCGAGGACACTATCAGCAGGGCTCCCCACCTCACCAGCATCATCCGCGAAGGCGCAACCCCGGAAGATCTTCTCAAGATCGCTCTCGGAGAGGTTGGATTTGACGTGCTAGAAGAAAAAGAAACGGCGTTTCGATGCAACTGTTCGATGGAGCGCGCGATCCGCCTCATATCTTCGCTTGGCGAAGACGAGGTCAGGTCGATGCTTGAAGAGGACAAAGGGGCGACTCTCGATTGCGGATTCTGTAACGAGTATTACCGTCTTGGAGAAACTGACCTTGAAGGAATTTTGGAATCTCTGAAGCAAGAAGAAGATTAGCGGCTAACGTTTGTGTTAGCGTTCGCGGTTGGCGCCTGCGCTGGAAGGCCCTGGCCGGTGCCCCGGAACATCGGAGTAAATATCCATTTGGAATGGTTCTCAATTCCGTAATAGGTGACGACAGATTTGTCTTTGCTTTGGCTTGCGACGCCAATGAACGGCGTGTTTGAGGTCGAGACCTCAAATTCCGAGTCGTCAACTGCGGTGAGATCGTCCTCAGATTCTGTGTTCAATACACTTGCAAGCGGGATGGCGTATCGGTTCAGGTAGCGGTCCGGTGTCGCTGGCAGAAGACCGTTGTTGAAAATCTGAACCCGCCTTCCAAAATTCAGGAATGCCTTGCTTGTAGGAGAGATTAGACGCCACTTGCCGTCTTCGCTAAGGGGGTCGACCGCGGCCGACGGGCGCAGGATCTGGCGTTTCTTGGTTCCTGCCGGGAGCCCTTCCAACAACTCGTCGATGGAGTCCGGGAGCTTTCTTCCCTGATAGTAGGTGACGTACTGCTGTATCGCCTCGGCGATCTCTTCGCCGCGGCGTATCGATTCAAGTTCTTTTCCCCTCTTTACCGCGTTCTGGATCCCGGGCGCCGCCGCCAGAAGAGCAAGCGCGAAAAGTGTCATTACGGCGAGAATGGTGATCAGGGACATGCCCTTCTCCGTACTTTCGCCGTTCCTCCTTTTGCTCTTTCTGATCATTATTTGCCCGGGGGATTTGGGTCGTCATCAACCGGCGGTTCCGGTTCATCAGGCGGAACGTCATTGTCCTGCTTCTGCTGTTGTTGTTTCTGGAGCTCTTCGATCGCTTTGTTCAGATCTCTTCTCGTCGGATTCACCGGCCTCGTGCGTGGGGCCGCCCTGGGGATTCCGTCCGGAATGCCGGGAATACTCACGGGCGTATCATCGCCGGCATCGTCATTGTCAAATGAAACTCCCGCCGTACCGGTGGAGGATTCATCGGGTCTGAGCAAAGGCAGTTTGTGCTTGAATCCGAGCCGTATGTCTTCGAACTCCACCTCTTTCGCGGAGATGCTTATCACCCTGAACCGACCTTTAACGACATCATTGAGCCGCGCAGTGAACGGGTCGTCGTTGCGCCGTCCTTTGTCCTGGAAGTATGCGGTGTCGTTGTTGTAATGCTGGCGTGCGATGAGGCCGATGTATTCAAAATCAGGTCTGGGCGGTTCTACGATGTTGAATGAGACCGAATATGAATAGAGAGAACCGTCGGGCGTATTCACAGATACACCAAGCGGACCCGAGCGGGTTATCAGCGAAGCAGGCACGGTCGCCGCAAGCCTCTGTGAATTCAGGAAACTGGTTTGAAGAACATTGCCGTTGAAGATGATCCTTGACTCCGGCGCGAACCTGTCGCCAATCACCTCTATCCTGAAGTCCTTGCCTCCTGCGTACGCCGTTGTCGGATTCAGAAACGAAAGAAGCATTGGAGCTTCCGGAGTTGGAGTGAAGGTGGGAACCTTCTGCACCGGATCAACCGTCGGCGTTGGTGTAAAGTCGGGGGGTTCGTAGAAAGCGAAAATGTTCCTCCCCGAGATCGGAGCATCGACTCTGCCTCCGCTGTAGATGATCGGGGTCACCGCGTAATCGCGGTCAACCCGCTCCTGATCAACATCTTCCACGGGCACGGGCCTGCCGGGGTCAACAGCGTCGGGGAGCGGAGTGGGCGAATCTGCCGTCGCTACCGCAGATGAAGATGAACGGCCGGGAAGCAACATCCCGCCAAATGTGTAGGTAAGCGAGATCACCGCGAGCGTGCCAAGCACGATGACCGCGATGATCTTGTTCCTTTCGGCGGGTGTTTTCCCTTCAAACAGTTTCATCTATCAATACTCCGGACCGCTCACTGGCCGGCTTCGTTCTCTGCTCCAGGCTGCGAAGCCGTAAGGATCCTTTGCTCGTTCGGCCTTTGAAAATAAGCAGCGAGTTCAAGCCGCAGGCTCACAATAGTGCCTCTTGTCCGCCCGCCATCTGTCTTTTTGACGGTTTGGGCGACGACACCGGTTTCGGTCGGAGGATTCGGGGATACACCGGAATCTTTACTTTCAGAGGGCTCAAGTTCGATCGTGCTGATTACGACGAACTCGTTGCTGTTTTCGATATCGCTCAGGAACCTGCGGAGATTTACATACGGCCCCTCAACCGTCATCGTGACGTAAATACCCGGATAAAGGCTTTGGAATTTGCTTCTGCCCCTCTCGGTCCTTTCATTGGAACCCTGCCTGCGGTCATCTTCGCTGACTTCGATCGGGGTATAGTCGGGACCCGTGGAATTGATCAGGCCGAACGCACTGATCAGGCCGTTCAGTCTTTGATAGATCGCAGTCTTACCGATCGATTGTTCCTGAAGGAATCTCGTCTCGAAATCCTCTGCGCTTGCGATCAGCTTGTTAACCTGTGTTTCGGTATTGGAAATGTCCCCGAACTTTCGTTTCGCTTCGTTGAGATCTTTTTCAACGGAGTCCCGACGCGCCCTGGTATCTTCAAGGCGGCGGTTCTCAGGCAATACGAAGCCGAGGTAAAGACCGATCGCCGCGAGGAGCAAGAACAGGGCGAGTCCGACGGCTGTGATCTCGAGCGGTCCCCACATCCCTGCATAGACTTTCTTTGCCCTTCGGTGGCGAACGGGAACTGGTCCGTCGTCGTGATCAGCGGCCATCGAAGTCTCAATGGAGTCGTTACTCACTGCTTCTTCTTTCAGGGGGACGTTCTCTTCGATCATCCTACTTCGGCCCTCCTTCCCCTGCGTTCCGTGCTACGTCTGAAGGCGTCTGAACCGCGTATCCGGCCCGAGGCGTATAGATCAGCCGCAGAGTGAACTCCGAATACGTGAATTTGTCGCTCTTTTGAAGGTCCTGTCCGCGAAGCGATGCGCGGAAGATACCCTTCTCATTCATATTTCGGATCATTTGCAAGACGCCTTGGTAGTCTTTCGCAAGAACTGAGAAATCGAGTTCCGCCGTCAGTTGTTCGCCGTTTCTGTAAATGCTGTCGACGTTGATCCTTGAAGCGCTTACGTTACCGGGGATGACCGTCTCGAGATCAGCAAGCAGCCTGGACCACCTGAAATCCTTGTGAGCCACGAGAGTGTGGCTGGCGACCATTAGCTGTTCCTGGGCGGGTGTAAGCCGATTGCGCACTTTTTCGCCGCGTTCATTGAGTCCCGTAAGCTCCTTTTCCATTCTCTCGACGTCGTTTCTAACCAGCTCGTTTGTCGACATCGAACTCCGGTATTGCGCCAGGCCGATGACGGCAATGCCGAAAGAGCAAACCAAGACCACTGCCGCAATTACGTATGGCAGGGTCCTGTTCCTAAAAGGATTACTAGCGAGGTTGAGCTTTGTGATCACTGCAGTTCTAAGAATCGAATAACGAACCCGGAGTTGCTATGCCGCCCGCAAGGTCGGCGGAGTCGTCTGAAGACCCCGAAATTGTAACACGAATCAATTCCGGCAAACAGCGGTTCACCAGTCCCCGGCGACGTTGTCCCCGAGGTATGCTCACACGCTCTTTGGGTCGCAGTGTTCCAAAAATTATTGTTTTCGGGCGGGTAGCGGACGGTTGATCTCCTCTTCCGTTATGTCCCGGTACGCGCAGATCATGTTGCGTCCAAGATGCTTTGCCCTGTACAACGCGGAGTCGGCCATTTCGACGAGTTCGATCGGATCTTCCGAATCTCCGGGAAATGTGGATATCCCGATGCTCATCGTGATGTGATGAATACCTGAAGGCTTCCCCTGCTTGATGACGCTAAAAGCCTGATGCTCTATCGTTTTCCTGATCCTCTCCGCCGCAATCAGCGCCTGGTTTATCTCCGCGTCGAGAAGGAAGGCGGCGAACTCCTCTCCGCCGAAGCGCGAAGCCACATCCCCATTGCGCAGGGTGCTTGTAATGCAGAGTCCGATCTCCTCGATCGTCTTGCTTCCGGTAAGGTGTCCAAACGTATCGTTGACGTTCTTAAAATGATCAATGTCCATCATCAGCACACAGAACGGCAGATCGTTCTGCTTTGCTCTTGCCGCTTCATGCCGGAGCTCAGAGAAGAACGAGCGGCTGGACAAGAGGCCGGTCAGGTCATCGTGTGCAAGAAGCCTGCGGATCTGGTGCTGATATTCCCTGTCTATCTCATCAAGAAGTTCGAATCTTAAAATGTGCCTGCCGATGGCGATCTTGTCGCCATTGTGAAGCGTTTCTTCGGAAATGCGTTCACCGTTGAGAAAGGTGCCGCTTGGCGCCTTCAGGTCTGTCAGCAAATATGTTGTCGCACCGGTGCTTGAGTCGTGTTCCGCGGTGATCCTGGCATGGATGCGGGAAACCCTGGAATCATTGACGCGCACATCCGCCTCTATCGCGCGACCGAGGATGACTTCCTCCCGATCGAGCGGGATCGGCACAGCAAGAAGCTCTCCGGTCAGGAACACGAGTGCCGGGCGAAGATCTCTGGTTGAGCGCTTGGTCAAGGGCATAAGGTCGAAAGGTGAATCCGGGTTGGGCAAAGCAAAGGGGCGGGAGGCCTGAAATAGGATAACGTACTTATGGCGCAATTTGAAACAAAAAAAGGCTTAGGACCGCGGCTGTCCGTCTTCCGGTTTGCGAATATCGGGCGGATGATCCATATTTTTCTTGAATGCGGATCCTGCTTGTAAAACTCAGCAGCATTGGCGACATCGTGCATACACTGCCCGCTGCCGCGGCGATCAAAAGGAAGTTTCCGGACTCCAGACTTTTCTGGGTCGCGGAACGCGGTTCCGCTGAATTGCTCCGAAACAACCCGATCCTGGATGGCCTCATCGAAGTCGACACAAGAGCTCTGAGGCGTGGAAAGGCAGTGCTTGGGAAGACATGGGAAGCTGCATTCAGGCAGTTTCGCGAACTCCGCGCCGCAGAGCTCGACCTTTCTATAGACTTTCAGGGTCTCCTCAAGTCAGCCACGATCGCAAAAGTATCAGGAGCAAAAAGAAGATTCGGTTTCGACAAGGAAGACCTTCGGGAACCCGCGAGCCGGATGTTGCTGACTGACAGGGTTGCCGTGGAATCCCGCCAGAACGTGGTTCTCAAAAACATAGAACTTGCTGAGAGTTCGATCGCAGCTTTTCTTGGAGATGACGATCTGAAGCTTGAGAAGATTCGCCTGGATTTTCCCATCGGGACATCTGACGATGACAAACGAGACGCAAGTGAGATCGCAAGCCGCGCAGGGAATCGCTTCGCGATCCTGAATCCAGGCGGCGGCTGGGTCACAAAACTCTGGCACGCGGAGAAATATGGAGAGCTTGCCGATAATTTGAGCAACGAACTCGGCGTTACCCCGGTCCTTGCCGTCGGGCCGCGTGAAGCAGCGCTCGCGGAGAGAGTGAAATTGGCGTCGAGGTCGGGCAGCATAGTCGAGGCTTCCCTGGGTCTAAAGGCATTCTACGAACTGGCGAAATTGGCGGAGATTTATGTCGGAGGGGATACCGGCCCAACACATCTGGCTGTAGCGGCAGGTTGTCCGGTGGTGGGGATCTTCGGGCCGACCGAATGGTGGAGAAACGGCAGCAACGATCCGAATGACATATGTGTCGGGCGCGATGACATTGGCTGCCGAGTGGATTGCCATCGGCGGACCTGCGGAAAATGGATATGTATGGACATACCGGTCGATACGGTTTTCAAAGCGGTTGAGAGTCGTCTGAAAGCGGCGGTTCCCGCTTCAGGAGTTTGATGGTTTGTTATTTATGAAGCCAGGTGAAGCCATCGAAGTCCCCGCAACAGAAGGCGTAAAGTATGCCGGCTCAAAGCTTCGGCTTCTTCCTTTCATCCTGAAGCTCGCTGCTCGCACCGGCGCAAAGAGTGTTTTCGACGGGTTCTCGGGGACCACACGCGTGGCACAGGCTTTCGCGCAAACGGGTTATCGCGTCACATCGAACGATGTGGCCGCGTGGTCGGGCGCTTTTGGCGAGTGTTACCTGATGAACCGGTTCGAACCATCGCATTACAGGCCGATGATCGATCACCTTAACGGGCTGCAGGGTGCTGACGGATGGTTCACGCAAATGTACGGCGGATCAGCCTCATCAAAGACATCCTCCGCGCGCGACGGGTTCAAAAAGCCTTTTCAGATCCACAATATGAGGAAACTTGACGCGGTGCGACAAGAGATCGACGGGATGGGGCTTACGAAGATCGAGAGGAGCGTCCTGATTTCCAGCCTCATGCTTGCTCTCGACAAAGTCGACAACACGATCGGGCATTTCGCTTCCTATCTTCGCCAATGGTCGCCGAGATCTTACGGTGAATTGAAGATGGAGGTGCCGCGACTGATCGCCGACGCGACCGGCCACCATGTTATCGCGGGGGACGTTTTCGACGCCGTCGATGGTGTGGAATCGGACCTCGCCTATTTCGATCCGCCGTATGGATCGAACAATGAAAAGATGCCGCCTTCCAGGGTCCGATATCAGGGGTACTATCATTTCTGGACTACGGTTGTATTGAATGACAGGCCTGAGCTATTCGGAAAAGCGAATCGAAGAAACGACAGCCGGGACGCCGAGGCGGGCTCTGTATTTGAAGAATTTCGGCGTGGTGCGGGTGGAGAATTGGTAGCGGTGGATGCCCTGCGGCGGCTTTTGAGCCGGGTAAGATCAAAGTACGTTATTCTCTCTTACAGTTCCGGGGGACGCGCCACGCGCGAGGCGCTGGAATCGGCGCTGAAAGAGAGCGGGGAACTGATCGAAGCGGTGGAGGTCGACCTGCGGAGGAACGTGATGGCCTCAATGCACTGGACGGGTACCTGGATCTCGGACCGCCCGGTTCAAAATCGAGAATATCTCTTTCTTTTGAAAAAATAGTGGGAAAACGAAATACGACACTTTTGCAGAGGATACGGGTTCCGCTCGGATTCGTCTTCGGGGCTTTGTTCCTATATTTTGCTTCACCGACGCCGGTGTTACTGGCGATCGGCGTCTCGGTTGGGCTGATCGGACTTCTAACCCGCGCCTGGTCATCGGGTCATATCAAAAAGAACAGGGAACTGGCCACTTCCGGCCCATATGCCTGGACCCGCAACCCGCTCTACCTCGGAAGCTTCATCATGGGCGGTGGATTGATGGTCGCCTCAGGCGTTTGGTGGTTGGGCGTGCTGTTCGCGATCTTGTTCCTTGGCATCTATCTGCCCGTGATGCGAATCGAAGCGCGTGAACTGACCCAGATTTTTGGAAAGGAATACAAGGAATATGCCGACACCGTTCCGCTTTTCCTGCCGGGGTTGAGGCCGAGCGGGGGTTCGGGCGGAAAATTTGATCGTGGACTGTATCTCAGATACCGCGAATATCAGGCGGCGATCGGCTTCCTTGTTGTGGTCGTGATACTTCTTTTTAAGGCATATCTGATAAAGTAGTAACAATGTTAATTAGGGCTCTGACAATCTTGATCTTCATAACGGCGACCGGACTGTACCCAGCCTACGGCCAGGGCGGAGGTCCGGTTGCGGTTCCGGCGTCAGAGGTCCGTACGTTCAAGAATCCGTATTTCGGGGGCGAGTCCCTTACTTATGAAGGGAAATACAAGAAGTTCGGTTTCGCCTTCAGTATTGCGGAGATGGAATTCCGGGTGATGGAACGGCCCGATTCCGATTCCTACTACATTCTTTCCGAAGCCAAGTCGAAGGGTTCTCTGACAAAACTCTTCAATTTCAAGTTCTACCAAAAGATCGAATCTACGATCGACTCCCGGTCGCTTCAGGTGGTCAAGTCTGTCAAACGGGACGAGCAAGGTGACCGAATCCGCGACAGCGTCGCGGATTTCGATTACGCGATGAAACGGGTTACGTGGGTCGAGACGGATCCGAACGAGCCTGCAAAATCTCCGAAAAGGGTCGCTTCCACGATCACTCCTGAAACGCAGGACCTGGTCACGAGTGTGTTCATGCTTCGAGGCAAGGATCTGGCGGTCGGAAAGCGTTACATTTTCAAGGTGAGCGATTCCGGTCTGGTCTATGATGTCCCTGTAAAGATCACCGCCCGCGAAAGGCAGAAGACCTTGTTTGGGAAGGTCTGGTGCTGGAAGATCGAGCCGGAGATATTCGGGGACGGGCGCGTGATCGAGCAGAAGGGAAGCCTTACGATCTGGTTGACCGCTGACGAAAAGCGCGTGCCTGTCAGAGCGAAACTTAAGACCGAACTCGGCCGGGTGGAGATAAAGCTGGAGCGATATGTTCCCGCGTCTCCTCCGGCGCCAACTGACACAACTTCCCAACCCTCCTGACCGCCCCTGCGGCTTGTAACTTTGTGAAAAAATGCTCATAATGCCCTTTTTGGATATGGGCGGTTTTTGCCCGTGTCAATTGGGTCATAATGAGCGAAAAAGACAAGAAGAAGAAACCTGCGGCGCCGGTCCGGAAAAAGACAGCAAAAGAGGCCATTGAAGATGCAACGGCCGAAAAGAAGCCTGTCAAAGCGAAGGCTGCTGCGAAGAAGCTTTCAAAGAAGGCGTCGCCTGAGAAGAAGCCTGTGTCCGCGAAAAAGCCTGCGGCCGATGCCGAGAAAGAGGTGCGCGAGATTACCTTCAAGGCTGACGAGCCTTTCGAAGGTTCATCCGGGTCTTCCGGTGCAAAGGCAACGCAGGAACTGACCGGTCCCGCATCGGAGATCCCTCCGGCGGAAATCGTTCCCGCGGTTGCGGAGGCGACGGAACTGTCACCGTTATTCAGGAAGCTTGCGAATGCCGATCTTCCTGACTTGCCGCGTGAAAATCGCGCGAGACTGCAGATGCAGTCCCCGACGAGACTATATTTTTACTGGTCCATCAAGAACAACCCCTTCAGAACCCTTAACCAGGCTTTCGGTGAAGGGACCGTCGCATACACGCTTGTAGTGAAACTGATCAACCACTCGAGGGGCACTGAAGAATTGCATCGCGTCGATCCGGAAGGCAATTGGTGGTTCGCCGCCGAGCCGGACTGCCTTTACAGGGCAGAGGTCGGATTCTATTCTACGAGCCGGCCTTACATCAGGATCATCGTATCGAATCACATACGGACGCCCAGGCGCAGTCCTTCCTGGCGCACGGACTATACTCCCAGGTTCACCGTTTCCGCGGATCAGTTCGCGGAGGTTCTCGACGTATCAGGCTATCAGAGGGATGCGTTCGAGGTCGCCTTGGCGGGTGACGACAGGATCGCGGCCGACAATGCCGCCGACGGCGCGTTTCGAAAGCTGCTCGGAAACCAGTCAAACGAGATCGAAGGTTCGGATGGAAATGAACTCCGATTCGTCCTGTTGGCGCTCGCATCCGGTTATTCGCTTGAGCAACTGAAAGACCAGATCAGTGACGCACTCTTCGCAAAGCTTGTGTCTCTCGGCGCGCGGTTTTCTGCCGAACAGGCGATGGCCGCATTGCAGGAATTCTTTGACGTGGAAACTGGTGAAGTGGAGGAGATCGAAGAGATCGGCCCGGCCGTTTTCGGTCTCAGCGCGATCAATTTTCCGAAGCGCGTGAAAACGCGTACCGTACCCAAAAAGTTATTGAACCGGCTTTCCAGGTTTGACACGGTCAGTTCGTCCCGTTAAGAAGGATAGTCATACCGGCCGGTGCTTTCCGCGGTTTTGTTCCGCCGTTCAGCGCCGGTCTTTTCATTTCGCGTAATCGTTCACTATGGCGGTCGGATACTTCAGCCTAATTCTCCATGCTCACTTGCCATTTGTGAGGCATCCTGAATATCCGGAATTCCTGGAAGAAGACTGGCTCTTTGAAGCGATCACGGAAGTTTACATCCCGCTGATCTCCATATTCGAAAGGCTGCACGAGTCGGGAGCGAAACCGAGGCTGGCGATGAACATCTCGCCGCCACTTTGCGAGATGCTCGCGGACAAGCTGCTGGAAACCCGGTACACTCGCCATCTCGAGAATCTTATTGAACTTTCCCGAAAGGAGTTCGAGCGGGTTCAAAAGGAGGATCCTGAATTCTACGACGTCGTCAAGATGTACGTCGATATGCTGGAATCCTCTCTGGATCTTTGGAACAACAAGTACAACCGGAATCTGATCAACGCGTTCCGCGAACTTCAGGACAAGGGTGTGCTCGAGATCATCACCTGCGGGGCGACGCACGGTTTTCTTCCTCTGATTTCGACCACGGAGTCACGTCGCGCCCAGGTAGAGGTCGCAGTCCGAAATTACTGGAAGCACTTCGGCAGGCAGCCGCGGGGAATATGGCTTCCCGAATGCGCGTACGAAGAGGGTGTCGAGGAGCTGCTCAAAGACGCCGGGATCGAGTACTTCATAGGTGATTCGCACGCGATCCTCTATGGCGATCCGAGGCCACGATACGGAGTTCATGCTCCCGTGAGCTGTCCGAACGGGGTGGCAGTGTTTGCGCGTGATATCGAAACATCCCAACAGGTCTGGAGTGCCGAAGTCGGTTATCCCGGCAATGATATCTACCGGGAATTCTACAGGGATGTGGGCTGGGACCTTCCGATCGATTATCTGAAACCGCACCTTCATGAGGACGGAAGCCGGAGGCATCTTGGACTCAAGTACTACCGGATCACAGGCAAAGACGTCCCGCAGAATCAGAAGCGGGCGTACAAGCCCCTTGCCGCAACGATGAAGGCTGCCGAGGACGCCGGCGATTTTCTTCAGAAGAGAATTGATCAGGCGCGGCACCTTCGCTCGGCATATGGAGGACATCCGCCGCTAGTAACATCGCCTTATGACGCCGAACTTTACGGCCACTGGTGGTTTGAAGGGCCGCAGTTCATCGACTACCTGTTTCGAAAGATACATTTTGACCAGGACGAGATCGAGGCTGTGACTCCGGGGGATTTTCTGGATTCGGGTATTCCGATCCAGGTACAGACCCCTTCCGCGTCTTCGTGGGGAGAGGCGGGTTATTTCAAGGTTTGGCTAAACGAAGGCACCTCGTGGATGTACCGTTATGCGCACCACGCCGAGCGAAAGATGACCGAACTCGCGGATCATTTTCAGGAGCCAAACGAACTTGAGGTGCGTGCGCTGAATCAATGCGCCCGCGAACTCTTGCTGGCGCAATCAAGTGACTGGGCGTTTCAGATCTATCAGGGTACGACCGTCGAATACTCGTCGAGGCGATTTCGATCACATATCCAAAGGTTCGATCTGCTCGCAAGTGGGCTCGCCAGTTATGAGGTCGATGAAGAACTTCTCGCGGAACTTGAAAGCCGCGACAACATCTTTGACGAGATAGATTACCGGATATATCGTACGTAGTTCCGGCTGTACATCTCCCAACTCGGTCGCGGAACAAGAGATTAGTGATTAGGAACGGGTACGTCCCCCGGTGTGCCAAACGGGACTGCCTGGAATCCGGCCGTTGAACGATTTAAGAACCAAGTTCCGATCGACGACCTGAAGACTGTAGCATCTGTCACCCCGTCTCCGTCGAAATCGCCAGGCGCCGGTATGTCGCCGGGAATTCCCCAGGGGAATGCAAAGAAACTGTTGTCTTCGCTTCTGATAACATACCATTCAGAGGTCGAAGGTCTGTAAAACGCGACATCCGACTTTGAATCGCCCGTATATTCGCCGATGACGGGAATGTCCCCCGCAATACCGAATTGATTTCCGAGTACTCCCGAAGAGGACCTCAACTGCCACCATTGGTTCACCGAGGGCCTGTAAATAGCCACGTCATCCATACCGTCACCGTCGAAATCTGCAACCGTGGGTTCATCCCCGCTGGTTCCGAAAGGTACAGAAGCGACATTGGAATCCGAAGACCTGAGAATGAACCATGTACCGATCGAGGGTCTGAACACGGCAGGGT
>JAHEEZ010000284.1 GCA_024640445.1 Acidobacteriota bacterium
ACCTTGTCATCAACGCCAAAATGGGAACTGAAGAAGATGGCTGGGGCGGCATATACTTTGGATCGATTGGCTCGTTAGCGTTCGAAGCAAAGAACATTAAGCGATAGCCGCATCCATTTTTGTATTTTTGAACGGGCACCGGGAAAGTTCTACCCGGTGCCCGTATTCTGTTTCGGATCTTGGTGGTTTGGATATCCGTGGATCTCATTCCTCGTACACATTCCTGCACGGGATATTTCGGACAGAGGTGTGAAAGATTTCATACAAGGCAGCGTCTGTCTTGGGACGATTCCGCGAACAGTCCATTTTTGCTGGCCCTGAGGGCGCCTTCATGGCATTGAAGATGGCATGTCGGTTGCATTCCTAAGAATTAAGAAGAGAGTTGAAAGACAGATATTTCACAACATATCGCTCCGGGCGCCGCCAGGACGGAATGCGGCGCCGGTTTTCGGAGCCGGTCCGCCAAGAATGCGCAATACGATGCGCGGACACACATAGGCTATGCGCTCCCGCCCAGCGTCGGGCGCTCAGCCGTTGCAAGGGGGTGCATTATGAGAATCAGAGATTTGGCACTGACCGCGATACTGATAGTACTTGCGGCACTGCTGATAACAAACAGTCGGTCATCGTCTGCCAGCGGCTGGAGCGGAATCGCTGCTCAGCCTGCCGCGGCGGGTGCCGGCATAGCCGATCTGCAGTGGCAGACGGTGGTCAACAATGGTTTTACAATTCCCGACGGCAATACAAACTTCTCGAGTTACAGTCAGCCGTCCGTGAATTCGCAGGGAACGATAGTTTTCCGTGCCCGTTCAACGGGTGGACAAAGGGAGACGGGTATTTTTCTCCGCAGAGGTACGACCGGCAAGGTCATAACTTTAGCGGACCTGAACACACTGGTTCCTTACCCGAACAATCTGAATTCCAGATTTCTTGAGTTTTCGGCGATCGCGAGGATCGCTCCGAACTCGAACGATGCCGCGTTTGTCGGTCTTCATAAGCCCGCATACCGGTTCACATTGCCGGATGGGAGCGATACCCGAGCCGGAACGGCAGGTATCTACGCAAACTTAGACAGCGATCTGTTGGTGACCGGCGCTTCCAAGCTCGCTATCGCCCCGGACTTTGATTATTTCGCGGTTCCGGGGACAAAGACGGTACCGTTCGACATATTTCCGGGAGCTCCGGCTGTCGCTGATGACGGCACGATCGTTTACAAAGGAAACTACCAGATCGACGGAGTCGGAAAGACCGGTATCTTCCTGAGACGGCTCTTGAACACACCGGGCGGGGGTACCGATAGGGCTGAGATGATAGCAAGCTCAGATATGGAGATCCCAGGGCTGCCGCCGAGCGCGGGCTTAATTGAAATAAAGTTCGGATCGACCGCACCGCCGAGCGTTTTCGGCAACAAGACGGTGTTTTTGGGGCTGGACAATGAGGATGACCCGCATTTTGGCGGCGTCTACATCGCAGAAACAATGGACGGGGCGCCGTTGACAAGACTTGTCGCTATCGGCGAATCACCTGAAAACCCACAAGTAGAGGTTCCGGAATTGAGAACGATCGGAGAAGGATTGTCCTTCGACGGTAAGTATCTGGGTTACTGGGCAAGCTGGGGCGATGAGATGAAGACCATCAGGCTCTACTGCCCGGTGGACGGAAGTCCCGAACTGATCACATACTGCAACCGGGTTGATCCCCGGAGCATTTACGACGAGGACACCAACCGCTGGTACCAGGAAAAGCAGGTTCCGGTCAATCAGGGCATCTTCATCTATGATCTTCTGAACCACAGGACATATCTTGTCAGCAAGACGGAAACCGATTTTGCCGATTTCGTGTACTGGGGCTATTCCGGAAAGGTCCCTGGAGCCGGCGGAGGCGACACTGATGCTGAACCGCCCAGGTGGCGATCAGCAACGTTCCTTGCTGTTTCAGAAGGAAGGGTGGTTTTCAAAGCGAGGACCGGATATTTTGGAAAGAACAACGAGTATTGGAATCCAATTGACGGACTCTATTTGGCTGACCCCTTGGATGCAACGCCGCTTGCGGCGCTCGCTGTCATGGGGATGGACGGAGCGTTATTCGATTCCGCACTGACGCCCGGCACAATGCCGGTTACGGGGGTCGGGGTCGAGCGCGAAGGCTTCCGAGGCGACAAGCTTGTCATCACGTTGGCTATGGCGAACGAAGAAGCGGGCTGGGGAGGAATTTATTTGACGACCGTAAGAGGTCGGCTGCAACCCCAACAGCTTGTTCCCGAAAGGGATAAGCGAACAGTACCGAATCTTAAGAGAACCGCCGTCCGATAGTGCGAACAAGAAAGGCCGGCGACCATCGCCGACCTCAAGAAAAGAAGGGCTCCGGATTTCCGGAGCCCTTTCGATCGCACTTATTCGGCCTTTGCCTGGGCCAACGGTATCTCGAATTCATCCGGTCTCGGTGTCGCAAGGCCGAGTTCCGGCGATCTCCAGAGGTTCGAGACCAGAAGCTCCCGGATGAAGGTCATTTCTTTCGGAAGCCTGTCGTAAAGCTTGAAGAACAGATCGTCATGCATTGCGATCTCCTTAAGCCAAAGGTCGCGGTCCAAATGCATCGCTTTTTCGAAATCCTCTCGAGAGAAATCTTCCATCCCTCGCCAGTCCATGTCTTCATAGCGCGGCATCCAGCCGAGAGGCGTTTCGAATCCCTTGGATCTTCCACGAGCCCTTTCGACCACCCATTTCAGGATGCGCATGTTCTCTCCGAATCCAGGCCACAGGAATTTTCCGTCTTCGCCCTTTCGGAACCAGTTGACCGAGAAAATTCTCGGCGGTTCGGGGATGTTGCGCCCGAAGTCCAGCCAGTGTCCGAAATAATCGCCCATATGATAGCCGGCGAAAGGAAGCATAGCGAACGGGTCGCGCCTGACCTCGCCAATGTTGCCGAACGCGGCGGCTGTCATCTCGGAACCCATCGTCGCGGCCATGTACACGCCGAATGCCCAGTTGAACGATTGCTGGATCAAAGGCACTACGCTGTTTCTCCTTCCTCCGAAAATGAATGCGGAGATTGGAACGCCCGCCGGGCTGTCGAAATTCTCATCGACCACCGGGCACTGCGTTATCGGAGCGGTAAACCTCGCGTTCGGATGCGCGGCGGGCGTTTCGCTCGCCGGTGTCCAGTCCTTGCCATGCCAATCGATCGCGTGCGCCGGAGCCGGACCCATTCCTTCCCACCAGACGTCGCCGTCATCCGTAAGCGCGACGTTCGTGAAGATCGAGTTCTCCTTGATCGACTCCATCGCGTTCGGGTTCGTTTCGTAGTTAGTTCCCGGCGCGACGCCGAAGAAACCTGCCTCGGGATTGATCGCGCGCAGGCGTCCGTTCTCGTCCGGTTTGATCCAGGCAATGTCGTCGCCGACCGTGGTAACTTCCCATCCCTCTTCGGTGAAGGCCTTCGGCGGGATTAGCATCGCGAAGTTTGTCTTTCCGCACGCAGAAGGGAACGCGGCACAGACATAATCCTTTCGTCCGTCGGGAGATTTCACACCGACGATCAGCATGTGCTCCGCGAGCCAGCCCTCATCGCGGCCTACGGTCGAAGCGATCCTGAGCGCGAGGCATTTCTTGCCGAGCAGTGCGTTTCCGCCGTATCCGGAACCATAGCTCCAGATAAGCCTCTCTTCGGGGAAGTGGACAATGTACTTATCTTTCGGATCGGGACTGCAGGGCCACATAACGTCCTGCTGACCGGCTTCAAGCGGCATTCCGACCGAGTGGAGACAGTGGACAAAGTCACCCTCTTTCAAGGCCTCGACCGCCTGGTCGCCCATGCGGGTCATTATCCTCATGTTGGTGGCCACATATGGGGAATCGGTCAGCTGCACTCCGAACATCGAGATCGGGGAACCGATCGGTCCCATGCAGAACGGGACCACGTACATCGTGCGTCCTTTCATCGAGCCGTCGAACCTCGGCCTCAGCGTCGCCTTCATTTCTTTGGGCGCCATCCAGTTGTTGGTCGGACCGGCGTCGCCCTTGGCGAGCGAGCAAATGTAGGTTCTGTCCTCTACCCTTGCCACGTCAGAAGGGTGGGATCTTGCGAGAAAGGAATTTGGCCTTTTTTCGGGATTCAGACGGATGAAGGTGCCCGCCTCCACCATTTCCTCGCACAGCCGGTCATACTCTTCCTGCGAGCCGTCGCACCAGTGGATGCTATCGGGCTTGCATAGCGTGGCCATTTCATTAACCCAGCGCACGAGCTCCTTGTTGTTCACGTTTTCGGGAACATTTATTTCAGTCATAACGAATACTCCAAAATTCGAATAAAATATTTTGCTTGTCTAAGTCTCCGGCGCCCCCGTTCAGGAGAGGCT
>JAHEEZ010000067.1:0-3656 GCA_024640445.1 Acidobacteriota bacterium
GTCAGCAGATCGCGAACCGTAGCCTCGCGGGTAACCCAAGGATCGTAGAGCTCGAACCAGGGAAGATACTTGGTCGCCGGGTCGTCCCACTTCAGCTTTCCCTCGTCCATGAGCATCGCGAGCGACGCGGCTGTAAAAGCCTTCGACGACGAGCCGATTGCAAAGAGCGTATGCTCATCGACCGGTTCCGGCTTGCCAAGCTCACGCACACCGAATCCTTTAGCAAACACGATCTTGTCGTCCTTGATCACCGCTATGGCCATGCCCGGGACCTTCCAGTCCTTCAAAGCCTTCTCCGCGTATTCGCTGAAGCCCTGCAGCGGTGCCGGCTGCGCGAACGCCGAGATGGCGCCAAAAGCCACGATCAGCATCGAGGTCAATATCGTCTTTCTGTTACGTTTGCTCATAATTGCTCTCCGAAAAAATTTAGTTGCGGCGCTCAAACCGTCCAGATCTGCTTCAGGACCCGTTTGAAGTTCTCGCCAAGAATTCCTTTTATGTCGTTGTCGGTATATTTCCGTCGGATCAGGCCTTCGGTCAGATCGAACATCCGCTTCGGATGGTCGAGACCTTCGATATCGATCTTCTCGCGGAATGCGTAACTGCCCTTGTAACCTGCGCGAAGCTGCTTGTTGAGCTCCGGCGGCATTTTGTCGTAGCCATATAGATCAATGTCGCTGCCGATCCCAAGGTGTTCGGGTCCGATCAGGTCCCGAACGTGGTCGAAGTGGTTCAGGGCGTCCTCGATCGTTGTAGGTTCCTCCGCCTTGACGAACATCCGCACGCCAGTAATTCCCATCACGCTGCCCGCCGCCCCCACTTTCTTAATAGCCTCGTCCGGCTTGGTGCGAGGATGGCCGCCGGCAAGCACGCGGCAGTTCGAATGCGTTATCAGTACGGGCTTCTTTGAGATATCGAAAGCGTCGAGCGTCGTCTGGTCGCCGCAGTGGGATACGTCGACCGCCATCCCGACCTTGTTCATCTGCTCGATGATCGCCGCCCCGAAATCCGAGATACCTTCATCGTGCCGTTCGGTAGAACCGTTTCCTATGAAGTTCCTGGAATTGTAAGTAAGCTGGGATACGCGCTGGCCGAGTCCGCGGAAGAAGGCGACGTCGGAAGGTCTTCGGAAATGGTCAGAGTTCTGAAGACCGAGAATGACCCCGAGTTTTCCTGAACTCTTGACACGGTCAAGGTCCGCCGGGCTGTCGACCCTCATGAAGGTCCGGTCGTGATCGGCGATGAACGCGTTCCAATAGGCGAAGAACTGGAGAACGTTGTCGTACGACTGCATCCCGCCCATGCCTATTGCCGGATGGATGACGTTGATCCCCGATTCCCTGAACGGCTCAAAATCCGCTTCCGTGAACGATTCCGGATCGGTGAACCATTTGTCCTGCTTGTTGAAGTCCAGCGTCAGGATACTCAGCATGTCCATCACAGTTGCCTGCTGGATGAGGTCAATCGCGCGAGCCGAATACTCTTCCCCCGTGCCCGCGAACACGCGAAACCGGCCGAAGTTCAGCATCGGAGCGCCAATAACCGCCGCCCCGGCGACTCCCGCAAGCTTCAGCATCCCGCGGCGGGAAATCCTTGTTTCTTTGTCTGTATTGTCTTTCATATTTGAACCCTCAGACCTGAGTCTCAGGCCAGATCCCCACCTATACCCTTCGGAACAAGGAGATATGCGCCCCGTCTCCTGGTGCCCCCGCCTCTAACAAAGAATTCTTTTACCAGGTACCCGGCGCCGATCGCCTGGGTAAAGGCATTCCTTGTTGCCGCTCGCCATTCGGCCGCCAGATCAAAATCTCGTTTTTCGATCTCCCCTATGTTCATAGGTATTTCTATGTAAGCAGCCGATGACGACAACGCCTCTTTCATATCGCCGGAAAGCGGCGAATCGTCCTCGGAAAGCTCCACGAGAGGCGCAGCTTCCGGAAATTCCCCGGCACCACCTTTTCCCGCCGCTCGGTCGCCTACCCGTGCGCTCGTCAGCATCCAGGACACCCAAAGCCTGTCCGTGCCGTTCCGGTGAAGGAAACTTGTAGCGTCCCGGCCGTAGAAGTCGATAAAATAGCGGTCCGAAATGACACCCAGCTTGTTGAAATTGAAATGCGCGTTGAGGCTTTGAAGCGGATCGAACGTCCAGGTCATCAGCTCGATCCCTTGATCCAGGACACGATCTCGCTGCTCGAGTTTCAGCCTGCGCCCGAGATCCAGATTTCGATATTCCGGCAGGACCGCGAGCATATGCGAATGATGGGCGGGCTTTCCGTCTTCCATCCCGACAAAGCCGTAAGCAAAGCCGACCATAACTTCGCCGTCGAATGCGCCGATCAATACCCCGCCGGCGGTCCGCGCGGCGATCATCTGAGTCAGCGGAACTACATCGAGATCGGGCAGTCCCCAGATCTGCTTCTGGAGTTCTTCGACCTCACGCAGTTCGCCTGCCGATTCAACATCGCGAATGACGATCGATGATCCCGGTACCTTATCCATCTACTGCCGCAAATCTCTTCTATTTCCGGCCCGGCCCGTAAATGACCTTGCCGGGGCGCGCGCCGGTGTGTTTTCCTTTTTCGACTACGACCACTCCGTTGACCAGAACGTAGTCGATCCCCTCGGGGCTCAGGAATGGTTTTTCATATGTCGCCCGGTCCTGGATCTTGTCGTAGTCAAAGATCACGACATCCGCCCAGCACCCCTCCTTGATCAGACCTCGCGAATCGAGGCGCATGCGCGCCGCAGCCCAGGAAGTCAACTTCCGTATCGCTTCAGGAAGCGAAATGACCTTCTTTTCCCGAACATAGCGGGCGATTAGCCTTGGGAAATTTCCGTAAGCCCTGGGGTGCGCGAGACCAAGCGTATCCACCTCGCCAGGTTTCAGCGAAGCGCCGGCGTCACTGCCGATCCCGGTCCATGGAAAACTGAGCGCGGTGGCGATGTCTTCCTCGCTCATCATGTGATAGATAGCCAGCACCCTGCCTTCGCCGCCGAGGACCAGATCGAACGCGGCATCGGCCGGTTCTTTGTTCAATTCCCTTGCGATCTCCGCGAGGTTCTTTCCCTCAAATTTCGCGTTTTCCTTGTTTCTTGCGTTTACAAGAACTATGTTCTCCCATCCGCCGGAAGCTTCAACTATGTTCCACCAGCCCGGGGATCCCGTCTTGATCTCATCCTTCAGTCGGATCCGCACGGCCGGATCCTTCAGCCGCTCGGCAAGTTTTTCATAGCCGCCTTCGAACGCCCACGAAGGGACCACGGCCTCTAGCCCGGTGCCGCCGGCGGTGTAAAGGTACATATCCGCCGCGACATCGACGCCGCGAGCACGCGCCTGATCCACCTCTTCACCGGCTTTCTTCATCAGGGTTCCCCAACCGGGCTGATACGCCGCTTTCAGGTGGAATATCTCGACCGGCAGTCCCCCTTTCTCACCTATTTCGATCGCTTCCCGGACGGCGGTGACAAGCCCCTTTCCCTCGTCGCGCATGTGGCTGGCGTAGATTCCCCCGTATTTTCCAGCGACCTTTGCCATCTCGATCAGCTCGTCGGTCTTGGCGAAGCTGGAAGGCGGGTAGATGAGAGCGGTCGTCATGCCCATCGCGCCCGCCTTCATTGCCTTTTCCATGATCGCCTTCATACGAACAAGCTCATCC
>JAHEEZ010000067.1:3756-15529 GCA_024640445.1 Acidobacteriota bacterium
AGCACCTGGGTCGGACCGCCAAACGACTGACCCATGATGCCCTCCCTCCTTTCAACCGCAGCAGGATTCTGACGGTTGAACATGTTGAAGAACTCGAACAGAACGTCCAGCTTAACTCGTTCACCGAGATTGATCCTCTTCGAAAATCGCATATCGAGATTCGCAAACGTTGGGGAAGTGAATGCATTGCGACCGGCATCAGTGTCGATCTGGTTAGTGTTCCCGTCTCCGTCGGGATCAACGAAGTCGATGATCTTGCTAAAGTGAAAACCGCTCTGAACGCGGAAGATGCCGCTGATCTGTATCTGCCAGGGAAGTACGACAAGGCCATTCGCCTGAAATACATGGTCAAGTGAGAGGTCGGACGGACCTTTGTCGAGGTCGGGGCCGTTAAGAAAAGTACCCGCGGCTTCGATGAAATTTCCGTTCGCGGCTATAAACGAACCGTTCGCATTGGTGGCGCCGGTTGCCGTTTCAGTGACTACGGGGACCGTTCCAACGAAATTATCGGAAGGCCGGGTATTGATCCCGAGCGAATTGTCCGTCGCCTGGGAATAGGTGTAACTGGCCCCGAACATGAAACGGTTGCTCATTCGCTTGTTGAAGTTGATTATCAGCGCGTCATATTTGCCTTCAAAATACGGTCCGTAAGAGAAGATCGCTCCTCCCGTGAACGGTGGGTTCCAAGTGCGGTTCATTCCCGGAAGCCGTGACTGGTACGCAAGATTGGTGTACCTGACACCAAGTAGATTCCGGATCTCCCTGTGGTAATAGTCAACTTCCAGCACCATGTCCTGTGCGATCTCGCGCTGAACTCCAACGCTGAAACCCAAAGTGTTCGGTGTCTTGAAGGTCTGATCAACCACGGTGGGATTCAGGTCCGGTGGAATGATGGGATTGCTGAGATATCCGAACGCGCCCCAGTTGAAGTAACCGTCCGGCTGACCGACAGCCGCTGCAGCCGCCGTGAGGTATTGTTCCGGCGTCAGGCCCGAGAGAGCCTGGATGTTATTGACCGTGATCACGGTGTTGGCCGGGATCGGAGCGTGCCCCGCGGCAACCACGTTGTTGAGCCGGTCCACTCCGATGAACGGCAGACCAGGCGCAAGCGGACAGGTAAGATTCGCCGCAGTTATCTGGGCATCCGTTAGGTTGCCGACATAGCCGTTTGACAGACATGGACCATTGCCGAGAAGCAAGAGGCCGATGCTTGAGACAAACGAAGGCGACCCGTAAAGTCCGCGCGGGAACAGCAATGATTGTGAATTTCTCCGGTCCGTCCCACCGAACGCCGGAACGTTTCTCGCAAGCCCGAGCCGGAACTGATCGTAGAAAATACCGAAATTTCCGCGAACGACCGTCTTCGGGTTGATAGCCCAGGCGACGCCTACGCGCGGCGAGAAGTTCTTATTGGCCTCGAACTCAGAATCATGATCCCAGCGGACCCCATAGTTTATCGTCAGATTCCGCAGAATGGACCAGTCATCCTGAATAAACAGGCCATTGTAGTTGTTCTTCAGGTGGATCTCGTCGTCCTCTGGCGTGTTTCCGCCGACCACGGCGATCAGCGAGATGCCGCTGTCGAGCGGATTATAATTCGCAAAATCGTCTACGAGGCTGAAGAGCTGAACTTGCACGAGTCGCGAGTCAAATCCATTCACCTTTGTCCGCAGATAGTTCCAGCCGAACTTGAGGTTGTGGTCTCCGAACAGTTTGCTGACATTCGCAGAGAAAGACGTATACTCCTGGTCGAGATTGGAGCCCGTGCTCGGGTTGCCGAAGTTCACCGTGGGCAGATCGCCCAGGAGAATGCAGCATCCATTTGCGCTGAAAGGCACGAACAAACTCGCGGCGCCGGAATCCGGGTGGGACGGACGAATGTCCGAGGGCTCGCCGCGATATGCGGCGCGGAGCGTGACGATGGCGGGGTTCCCCTCGTCGCCGACCAGGAACGTATCCGACCCGGCGATCAACAAGTTCCTCGCACCGCGGTCGTTTCTTGCGGACGGCAGGCTTTGCGACGCCGAAAGCGGTAGATATTCCCTCACATTACCATTTGTGTAGTTAAATTCCTGGCTCAGCTGATGCCGGTTGATCTGTTCGTTGAGCTTCAGAAAACCTCTCGTTTCACGGGTTCTTGAGGGATTGTCGTACGCGCTTTCCTGGTCGCGCAGCAATTGGTTGACGACATCGTTGCCGGTATCGGGATAGGCAAAGTTAAGCACGCGGTCTTCCGTGATGCGCTCCGCCGAGGCGAAGAAGAACACCTTGTCCTTGATGATCGGGCCGCCGAGGGCGACGCTGAAATCATACCGATCAAGGGGATTGGCGTCCGTATTGGCGCTATCCAGGGAATTCGAAGAGTCAAAAGCGTCGTTGCGGTAGAAAAGGGATCCTACGCCATGGTATCCGTTTCCTCCGGACTTGGTGATGACGTTGACGACAGCGCCGGACGCCTGGCCGAATTCGGCCTTGTAACCGGATGTCAGCACCTGGAATTCGGCGATCGTCTCCTGGTTGAACTGAGCCGCGGGGCCGCCGTTTACCGTATCCTTGTTCGGCTGCCCGTCGATAAGAAAATTGTTGTTGCCGCTGCGCTCGCCCAGGACCGGGTTTGCGTTGTCACTTCCTGAGTCCGCCTGACGATTGATCGCGACGCCGGGGACCAGCTGAAGGAGGTCCAGATAATCGCGTCCGTTGACGGGAAGTTCCGTGATCTGCCTGGGTGTGACTGTGGTTCCGGGAGCGGAAACGGTTGGGTCGACAAGAGGGAGTTCCGATGTCACATCCACCTCACCGGTAAACCCTTCGACCTGCATTTCAACATTGAATGTAAAAACGCGGTTAAGGGTGAGTTCGATGTCCGATGTGCTATCCGCAAAACCCGTTTGCGACACGCTTATCTTGTAATTCCCCGCCGGTACGGCAACGATTCGGTAGAAGCCGCTGGCGTTGGTCTGCACAGACCTCTCAAAGGCTTGCGTTATGCCGACAGCCTTGACCTGGGCTCCAGCGACCGCGGCCCCGTTGGTGTCTACAACCGTTCCCTCGATGGTGGAGGTCGTGG
Source organism: Acidobacteriota bacterium (assembly GCA_024640445.1). Lineage (GTDB taxonomy): Bacteria > Acidobacteriota > Blastocatellia > Pyrinomonadales > Pyrinomonadaceae > Aridibacter. Next base: position 6,824 of record JAHEEZ010000067.1, read on the forward strand.
TCTGGGCAATCGCGTTCGAAGACAGGAGCCCGAAAACCAGGACTGCTGACGCCAGGGCGAAAGCATAAAATCTGCCGGGGTTATTTCCTCTTGTTGCCGTTGTGGCGTTCAATCTGCTTCTCATCTGTTTTGGCTCCTCAATTTTGTTCTTTCAGATCGACTTCCAATTCGCTCACCAGTAGCAATGAACACAGGAATCGGAATACCGAAGACAGCGATGGATCGCCGGACTTGCATCGGTGGGTAGGTGTCTTATAGCAACTTGTGTTGAAGTTGTCAACAATAATGCAACATTTGTTGCACCGAAAAAAAAATTGTGCTAGCTTGCCTCTCATGACAACCCATTCGGCCACGCCTGAGACGGTCAGGAACATCGCTCCTGAAAGCCCGGTAAGCATAGACCGCGTTGAGACGCGGCTGATACGGCTGCCCCTGAATGAGCCCTTTGAAACCAGCTTCGGCAGCATTGACTCCCGCCTTATCTTCCTTGTCAGCGTAAGCGCCGGGGGCGTTACAGGCTGGGGAGAAGTTGTCGCCGCCGAGAAACCCCTTTACAGCTACGAGACCACGGGAACGGCCCTGCATGTGGTCCGTGAGTTTCTCGCTCCTGCGATGGTCTCGCGACCTCTTTCGAGTCTTGAAGATCTTGCAAAGCGCTTCGCGCCCTTCCGCGGACACAATATGGCAAAGGCAGGTCTCGAACTGGCGTTTGTCGATCTTGTCGCGCGGTTGAGAGACCGTACGATCTCCGGTTTGATCGGGGGCACCCGCGCCGAGATACCTGTCGGCGTCAGCCTGGGAATACAGCCGACGATCGAAGAATTGTTGGCGCGAGTCGAGAGGTATCTTTCCCTCGGCTACCAACGGATCAAGCTGAAGATCAAACACGGATGGGATATCGACGTCGTCTCACAGGTACGGGAAGCATTTCCGGACATTTTGCTTTCGGTCGATGCCAATTCCGCTTACACGCTTTCGGAAACGGAACACCTGAAAGAACTGGACCGGTTCGGCCTGCTGATGATCGAACAGCCGCTTCAACACGATGACCTCCTCGACCACGCGGCACTCCAGTCCGAACTCAAAACCGCGATCTGCCTTGACGAAAGCATCACCAGCATCCGCCAGACGGAGATGGCGCTCAGAATGAGGAGCTGCCGAATGGTGAACATCAAGATCGGCCGGGTCGGCGGGTATTCTCAGGCGCTTGGGATCCACGACCTGTGTTACGCCAACGACATCCCGGTCTGGTGCGGTGGAATGCTGGAGTCCGGCATCGGCAGGGCACACAATATCGCCCTTGCAAGCCTGCCGGGCTTTACTCTGCCAGGAGATGTCTCGGCAAGTTCACGTTATTTTGCGCGCGATGTGATAGTTCCGGCGGTGACCGTTTCTTCAGCGGGAACTGTCGAGGTGCCTCGCGGGGCGGGGCTCGGATTTGAGGTCGATATCGATTTCATTGAAGACCTTACGGAATCCTCGGAAAGTATAGTTCCGGATGCTTGAACACATTCCCGGCTAATAGCGGGAGATCTTATGCCAGACACCAGGAAAGCAAGGACGAAAGACGAAAAAGAGCTTTCGCTATCAATTGAGAGACGGCTTTCGCAGGCTAAGCTGAGCGGAAGCCGACGCAAGTTGATAGTAGCGATCCTGGGCGATCACGAAGAGACCTTCTACCTGTCGTCCCGCGAGATGGCAAAACGTTACGACGTCGACGCGGCGACCATTATCCGAAGCATCCAGGACCTGGGTTACAAACGATACGCGGATTTCACGGCCGACCTTCGCCGTCACTTCGTCAGGGAAATAACCCCGTACACGACCCTTGAGGCCGCCACACGGGAGAAGCGCACGGTCTCCGACCACGTGCGCTTTTGCGTCGAGAAAGACGTTGAAGGATTGAACATGTTCCTGGCGAACATCGACTCTGACCGGATAGTGGAACTCGCTAAGAAGATCCGACAATCAAGGAGAATACTTGTGATCGGGGTAGATCTTGCGGCATCGCTTTCCTGGTTTCTTGCCTATGGCCTGACGCCTCTCGGTTTCGATGCCGAGGCTCCCGTCGGAAGCACCGGGACTCTGCGCCACAAGATCGACCTCTTGACGGAGAAGGACCTTCTGATCGCGATCAGTTTCGGCAGATGTCTGAGGGAGACCGTGGATGCGGCGATAAGAGGCCGCGAACGCGGAGTGCCGACGTTCGGTATAACTGACAGTTTAACGAATCCGATCTCGGCCAACTGCGACGGATGTCTGGTCGCTTCGACCGACAGCCCTTCGTTCACAGGATCGTACGTCGCGTCCATGGCGCTGATGAACGCGATCTTGACCGCGACAGCGCACCTCGAACCGAACAGTTCGCTGGCTCGGCTGAGGAAGACCGAAGAGGAATATCGTGATGGAAACCGCTGGTGCCAGAAGGCATAGATCGACCTCTTACAGGACCTGAAAATATGAAAAGCATCAGAAAGTTCGTTTTTGTCGCGTTGATCGCCCTGGCGTCAGCCTCGTGGGCCACCGCTCAGATCGATTCCGCCGCCGTGGACCGACTTGTGAACGACGCGTTGACGAAGTTCAACGCAGCCGGCGCATCTGTGGTGATCGTGAAGGACGGCAGGATCGTCCATTCGAAAGGGTACGGCGTCAGATCTGTCGATACAAAAGCGCCGGTGACCAAGGACACGCCGTTCGCCATCGGGTCCAACACGAAGGCGTTCACGACCGCGGCGCTCGCGATCCTGGTAGAAGAAGGAAAACTTAAATGGGATGACAAGGTCATAAACCATATTCCCGAGTTCAAGTTGTATGACGACTACGTCACCCAGCACTTCCTGATCGAAGATCTCCTGACGCACAGAAGCGGGCTTGGGCTTGGCGCGGGAGACCTGATGTTCGTCCCGGACGGTTCCGATTTCTCAATCAAGGACGTACTTTCCGCGTTTCAGCATTTCGAACCCCAGTCCGAATTCCGCACGAAGTTCGATTACGACAATCTTCTCTACTTCGTCGCCGGCGAGGTGATCAAACGCGTCAGCGGTATGTCCTGGGAGGACTTCGTCAAGACACGCATCCTGGACCGCCTGGGAATGTCCAACTCGTACACGTCGCTAAGCCAGGCCCGAGACCCCGGTGCGCTCGCGATCCCTCACACGAATCGTGGAAAGGAATTGAAGACGCTTCCGCACTATGTTTTCGACGCCGACAAACTGAACGGGGCGGCGGGTTCGATCTATTCAAGTGCGGACGATATGGGCAGATGGCTGTTGATGCAGCTGAATGGCGGCAAGTACGGAGCGGACCTAAAAGAACAGATGTTCACGGCGGCAAGCCAGCGCGAGATGTGGCGGATACACACGGTTCAGCCGGCAGGTCCGGACCCGCGATACAAAACGCATTTTTCAGGATACGGCCTTGGCTGGGGACTTTCGGATAAGAACGGGCAAATGGTCGCCCAGCACGGAGGAGGATTGCCGGGGATGGTTTCCCAGGTGGTCGTCGTGCCGGACCTCGGATTCGGAGTAGTGGTCCTTACCAATTCGGACAACGGAGCCTTTGTCGCTGCCGGCGTATCCCGGACGATCATGGACAGTTACCTGGGTCTCGACGACAACGCATGGACGGACAAGTTCATGGCGTTTATGGCGCAGAGGGCGTCGGCGGGCGACGCGGTTTCGACGAAAGTGTGGGAAACGGTGGAGAAGGCAAAGGGCACGAAGATCGATCCCGCGGATTATGCAGGAATGTACGAAGACCCATGGTTCGGCAAGGTCGAGATCTCTGTGAAGGATGGTAAGCTCTGGTTCCGTTCCCTTCGCTCCCCGAGACTTAGCGGCGAGATGCATTATTACAAAGCGAACGCGTTTGCGATCAAGTGGGAATACCAGGACATGGACGCCGACGCGTTCGCGATCTTCTCCTTGAACGAAGAAGGCAAGGCGCAGTTTATAAAGATGAAGGGCATCTCTCCGAACATCGACTTCAGCTTCGATTTCCAGGATCTATTCTTGAAGCGGGTTAAGTAAAAGCTCGGGGGAGTTCGGTGGGGTTTCTGCTCCGTAGGAGCTAAATGTCTGCAGGAAAGCCCCAACCACCCTTACAGCATCTTGAGCCGCGAAAGAGAGTTCAACCGCGGAGACACAAAGGCGCAAAGAATGTCCCGGGTTGGTATTTCTCCGCGTCCCCTGCGCCTCTGCGGTTAATTTCTTCTCCTGACCCTGGTTTACACGACCTTGAACAGCTGTCGATATCCCGTCTTCCAGTGATCGGTATAGCCCTCCGCTGCTTCGCGGATGGCGGGATCGGACATATACCTTTCGATCACCGCTTCCATCCCGGAGAGCGACCCGACCTCGTACTCCATCACGACCGTATTGAAATCGCCGGTTATGTCCGTGAAGAAGCGGGCGTTTTGCAGGTCGCCTGCGGACGCCATCTCCTTCAACTGGTTAACGAGCTTGCCCGCGTGACCCGGCTTTGCTGTGAATGTATTGCGTACGACTATCATCTTATTAATCCTCCAATGCATATCCGTTATAAGTAAGAAAGCAGGGCGACCGACCTGCCGCCCGATTTCCGTTGTGTGGGTAGGAATATATTCCAGACGCAGCCGCGACTCAAAATGCGGGAAGTCGCCGACGGCGACCGACCATATTCACGATTTACGAAGGAGTTTATGGAGCCACCCATCGGATTCGAACCGACGACCTACGCATTACGAATGCGTCGCTCTACCAGCTGAGCTAGGGTGGCTGAAGGTGTGCACGGCAAATCAGGTGCCTGTTTTGCCGAACGTAAAATATACGGTCGGCGGGGAGGGGGTGTCAAGGAAGCGGAAGGGGCGGGGAGCGGGTCCAATTGATAATTGATAATTGAGGATTGGTAATTGAAACTTGGCTTCGCGTTTGCGTCACGTCCACTCATCAGCTCTTTGAGCGGCCCGTGGATCCGCCAGAGAACGCTTTCACACCGGCAATCGACCCGGATATCCAATTCTTAACTCGTCGCGGCGCCCACAGTTGCGAATTTTTAATTTCTAACTATCAATTATCAATTCACCTCCTACAGCGCGGCGCGGCGTCCTTTGTTCGCAAACACTTTCGCCGAAATGTTATCCTCAAACTTTTCCGGAGTTATATGTTCGAGCAATTAAAAGCGCCGCGTCGTGTGGTTATCACAGGTTTTGGATGCGTTACCCCTATCGGTATCGGTAAGGACGCGTTTTGGGACGGGCTTCGCGAGGGCCGAAGCGGCGTCCGCCGTATAGAGTCTTTTGACGTTTCCGATTCCGCCGTCCAGATAGCAGCCGAGATCCCCGAATTCGACTGGCGATCACAGTTAAATCCTAAGGACATTAAGCACGTTCCCCGCACCGTTCCGCTTGCTCTCGCGGCGGCGCGCGAGGCGGTAGATGATTCCGGACTCGCTCCCCTAAGCCTTTCTCGCGAAGAGCGTCAGTCGTTCGGCGTGGTGCTCGGCACCGGAGGAGGCGGGTTAGAGTTTACCGAACGCCAGTACCGGTTCTGGTTCGAGGGAGAAGAAAAGAAGGCCAGCATCTACACGATCCCGTCCTCCACTCACGGAGGACTTTCAAGTGAACTCTCGATGGTCTTCGGCCTTCACGGCCTCTCGCACATAGTCTCCACGGGATGCACGAGCTCCACCGACGCGATAGCTTACGCGGCGCAGCACATATCGCTCGGCAGACAAGACAAGATGCTTGCGGGAGGCGTCGATTCCCCCATCGCTCGGGGCATCCTCGAAGGCTTTAATGTGATGACTGTCCTGACCCGTGCCTGGAACGATCAACCGGAGAGAGCTTCGAGGCCATTCTCGAAAGACCGTTCGGGCATCGTCATCGGTGAAGGTTCCTGGATCTATGTCCTTGAGACTCTCGAAAGCGCTCAGGAAAGGGGAGCGAAGATCTACGCGGAAATTAAAGGTTACGGTGCGACGTGCGACGCCTATCACAGGGTCCGGCTTGAGGAAGACGCGATCGAACCGGCGCGGGCGATGGCGATTGCGATGGCGGACGCGAATGTTCGGCCGGAAGAGATCGACCACGTCAATCTGCACGGGACCTCGACACAACTGAACGACCGCATCGAGACCCGCGCGATCAGAAACGCTTTCAATTCGCACGCTGAGAACCTGAGAATGTCCGCCACTAAATCCCAGGTCGGCCATCCGCAGGGCGCGAGCGGCTCGGCCGGGATCGGTTCGGCGCTTCTCGCGCTTCATGATGGAACGATCGCTCCGACGATAAACCTGGACATCCCGGATGAGGAATGTGATCTCGATTACACGCCGAACACGGCGGCGAACGGCCAGGAGATCACCACGGTGCTGTGCAACTGTATAGGTTTCGGATCGAAGAACTCGGCGCTTGTTATTGGAAAGATCTGATCAATTTCCGTCGCCGATCATGTCCCAGATGTAAGGCATCACCTCGTTGTAGATCCTGCCTCTCCTTCCCCACATGCGATTCCTGTGATCGCCATTGTATTCCTCGAATATGTGGTCGATCCCGTTGTTGGTCAGTTCTTTTGATAGTTCGCGGCAATTGACCGGAATGAATCCGAATTCGTCCTCGTAGCCCGAACCGAACCGAACTCTTATTGGTCCGGAGGCAGGCACGCCGCTTTTCCGCCCATCAAGGTCCCGGCCCGAAAGAGTTCGACATAGGTGGTCGATTGGTTGCCTTGCATAACTACCGTCCAGGTGGTCAAATTACCGAAAAGATATGAAGAGACGTGATTTCCTTACCACGATGACTGCGGGAACCCTCGCGCTGCTGACACCTGGAGTTTCAGGATTCCCGAATCGTAGATCGGTTGCGCCGGCGGAGCCGAAATCTACCCACACATGGCTTGAGAGCCCCGAGCCTGAGATCTATGCCTACGACGTCGATGTTCGCGTAAACGAATTTCCAAAGAATCCGGACCGCCGCTGGCTCTATTACTTCGCACTGCAGGTGAATTTCACCGGAAACGAGGAATGGTCGCACGGCGGATTGCAATGGGCCGGCGTCAAGGAGTTCGAGAACAGCGGAAACAAGGGGATCAACTGGGGAGGCGGATCCGACTGGGCGGGATATGGCGGTATCGGGCGCACGAACACGCCTTTCATATGGCAAAAGGGGCGCTGGTACAGATATCGCTGTTGGCGGCTTGAACAGAAGGACGGGCTTTGGCAGTGGCTGTTCGCCGTCAAGGATTATGAAACCGGGAAAGATGGGCAGTACGGGACGGTGGTTACACGTTCGAAGCACATCAGGTCAGCCACTGTCTGGATGGAAACCGGATACGGGGTCCAATGCGACACGGAGAGGGCGGACATCGAATGGCGGAACCCGAACTATCGGACCCCGAAGGGGACTTTCGTTCCGGTATCGGGGACGGCGACTTACAACGGCGACTGCGGCGGCTCGGTCAGCACGCAGCAGGGGCTTGTATCGAGATCGCCGCTCCAGTGGTTCCAGTCGACGAATTCGCGAAGGACGACGCCGGTGAACGCCAAACTCTGGGGATAGCGGATTGCGGAATCTAACAGGATCGACAGGATGGAAAGGATGGTTTCTCCTTTTTTCCGCTAACCGACTTTTTCTTTGCGGGACATCTTCCTCTTTTCACGATTTACCAAGAGGTTCCCGCAAAGGCGCAATGGAATTGGCTCAGATGCGGTAGGTTCAGCGGAATTTAGCAACGTCGATCAAGATCCAAAAAATGCTCCGCGCCTCTGTGCTTTTGCGGTTGATCCCGTCTTCTTTATTAACAATTCACCATTCACAATTCACTATTCACGATTCACAATTAAGGAGCGATCTCTTGAACGTTACACATCTTCATTGCTCGTCGTGCGGGACCCACTATCCCGCTAATCAACTTCACAACCTCTGCGAATGCGGCAAGCCGCTTCTGGTCGCCTATGACCTTGATGCCGCGAAGATCAGCCTTACGAAAGAGACGCTCCACAAACGGATTCCCACCCTTTGGCGATACGAAGACGTGCTGCCGCTTGTGAACACCCACAACCGCATCACCCTCGGCGAGGGCTTCACGCCGCTTCATCACGCCGAAAGGCTCGGTGCGGAGATCGATCTTCCTTTCCTTTATATAAAGGACGAGTCGATGAACCCGACCCAGAGCTTCAAGGCGCGGGGAATGACGATGGCCGTATCGATGGCGAAAGAATTGGGTGTGAAAAAGGCTGCCGTGCCATCGGCCGGGAACGCGGCAGGCGCTCTTGCGGCGTACGCGGCACTTGCGGGAATGGAAGCCCACATTTTCGTTCCCGCTGACACTCCAAGGGCGAACATCATTGAATGTCAGGCTCTCGGCGCCCACGTGACGCTCGTTGACGGCCTGATCACTGACTGCGGGAAAATGGTCGCCGAACGCAAGGAGAAAGAGGGTTGGTTCGACGTTTCGACGTTGAAGGAGCCGTACCGGATAGAAGGCAAGAAGACGATGGGCTACGAACTAGCCGAGCAGATGCAATGGGAACTTCCCGACGTGATCTTCTACCCGACCGGCGGAGGAACGGGATTGATCGGTATGTGGAAGGCTTTTGACGAGATGGAACAGATGGGTTGGATCGGTTCTTTCCGGCCGCGTATGGTCTCGGTCCAGTCCGAAGGCTGTGCGCCGATAGTCGAGGCGTTTCACCAGGGCCTTAGCGCGGGTGCGGATATAGCGAATGCGC
>JAHEEZ010000068.1 GCA_024640445.1 Acidobacteriota bacterium
TCAGTTCGGAGGAACTCTTCACAGGCAACAGCATCCTCTTTCACGTGCTTTCCCCGGACGGGAAACTGGTCGCCTACTACAGGAGGGAGGTAAAGGACGGGAAAGACACCAAGATGGTGGTTGTCAGACAGCTGGGATCGGGCGCTGAGAACGTCATCCACGAGGTGGACGCAGAGAATGTCAATTTAAGGATTGAATCCTTTTCGCCTGACGGTGAATATATCTATTTCGGCTTGGGCCAGGTTGGCGGTAACGCAAACCTCTACAAGATTGCGACGTTTGGCGGAAGCGTTCAAAAGATACTGGAGGGAGTCGCTGCGGTCGCGATTTCGCCGGATGGGAAGAAGATCGCATTCAAGAAGCCGAGTGCAAACAGTGACGTTTTTCAAGCGAACATCGACGGTTCCGGTCAGGAGGTGATCCTTGCGCCGGCTGACATCAACGCCGGCGGTATTGTCTTAGGGGACTGGTCGCCCGACAGCAAGAAACTCTCGATGTGGTTTTGGCGTGCGGACATGAGAGATGAATCGGGGGCCATCAATAGCCCTTACTTTATCGCCGTGATTGATACTGCGGATCTGAAAGTTCCCGCAAAGGACAGGGTAACGGTACTTCACGGGGGCAACTGGGGGGACGACCTGAGGACCTTTGCCTGGATGCCGGACGGCAACGGACTCATCTTTCCGGCCTATAAGACTGAGTCGCCCCATAAAGCCGATATTTTTTATCTGTCCTATCCGGGAGGAGAACTTCGGCAGATCACGGATGACGCGGTAGACTACCAAGACGTTCAAGTTGCTCGGGATGGCGAGAGTCTTATTGCCAGAACAGGGATCCGACTGACCAGCCTGTGGTCCCTGGACCCGGAAACGAAGGTATCGAAACGCCTTACTTCAGAAGACAAGACGATAGAACCTCGCTCCCTCACCTTATCGAATGACGGACAACTGTTCTTCCTAAAGCGTGAAAAGAACGCTGATGGATTCTACTCAATGGATCAGGACGGAACCGGTCAAAAGAAACTCTTTTCCCGACAGGGCGGTGTCCGCGAATTTCAAGTAACTCCTGACGGGAAATACTTCGTCATGAGCGCCTACCCGCCTACCGCTCCGGGGGCGCACCTGTACCGAATAGACACTGACGGATCAAGTGAATCCCAAATGACCGATGTAAAAGACACATTTGATTCCGGTGTTCGAACGGCTGCGAGCGGATTCATATGGTTTCGCAGAGCACTGGGGTTTGGAAATGCGTTCCGGACGGAACTGATTCGAAAGCCGATCGAGGGCGGCACGGAGGAGAAAGTCGTGGGGCTCGAACCATCCTTAGATGATTACTATCCGGAACCTTCGCCGGATGGCAGATACCTGGCTTACGGATCTGCCGTCAAAAACGAGCAGACGGGCGAGATCGATTTCTTTTTCAGAGTAATAGAACTAAATGGCGTCAATGCCGGCACCAAGGTCCTGGAGATAGACGGCAATCGCATTTCTGGCACTCGCTGGACGCCTGACAGCAAGGCGATAGTTATTGAAAGGAACATCGGACATCGTGATCTGTTCAGATTAGACATAGCCACTAAACAAGAGACACAACTAAGCGATTTTGACGCGAACATGGCAACCGGGGGATTTCTTTGGTCGCAGGATGGCACAAAGATCCTGCTGCTTCGATCGTCTGGCTTGAGCAGTCTCGTCCGGATCAAAGATATGGGCCTCGCCGATTAATGGATCAAAAGCGCTAGGCCGCGGCCAGCCGGAATAATGATGAAAAAATGCCCTGAATGCAGGCGGGATTATCACGACGACACGCTCTTGTATTGTCTCGACGACGGCACTGCTCTGCTCGAGGGGCCGGCGAGTGTGTCCGGCGAGGACGTCGAACCGGCAACTGCGATCCTCCACGAGACAGATTCCCCGAGTGAGGCCTCGACTCGGGCTCAGGTCCATACAACAGACCAAACCGCCGTTCTTACTGATCTGTCCGAACCTCCTGCTCCAAAATCATTCTTGTCGAAGAAAACACCGATCCTCGCCGCGCTCGGTCTCATTGTCGTCTCCGCGCTCGGCATCGGCGGCTACCTTTTCTTCGGCCGCGGATCGTCGAGCCAGATCAGTTCGATCGCCGTGATGCCGTTCGTCAATGAGAGCGGAAACAAGGATATCGAGTATCTTTCCGACGGAATGACGGAGACGCTCATCAGCAGTTTGACGGAGATCCCGAACCTTTCGGTCAAAGCGAGCAGCACGGTTTTTTACTACAAGGGAAAGAACAAGACGCCAAAGGAGATCGGCGAGGAACTCGGAGTTGAAGCTGTTCTGCTGGGTAAGATACTGCAGCGGAATGACGATCTCACTCTACGACTCGAGCTGGTCGATACACAGACGCTCGATGCGATCTGGAGCACGACCTACAACCGCAAGACGAGCGATCTTGTTTCTTTGCAGAGCGAGATCGCCCGGAGTGTCTCGGACAAACTGCGTTTGAAATTGACGGCCAGTGAACAGCAGCAGGTAGCAAAGACCGGAACGACGAATTCGGAAGCCCAGCAGCTGTATCTGAAAGGGCGTTTTCATTGGAACAAACGGACGGTGGAAGATCTTCAAAAGTCGATCGAGTATTTCAAACAAGCGATCGACAAAGATCCCGGCTATGCCCTTGCTTATGTAGGTTTGTCCGACAGCTACGCCGTTTTGCCCGGATATGGGGATTTCAGCATGAAGGAATACGCTGCAAAGGCCAGGCAGCCGGCTGAGAAGGCTCTCGAACTTGATTACGATCTGGCGGATGCCCACGCCTCCCTCGGTCACGTGCTGCAGGATGAATTCGACTTTGAAGGAGCAGAAAGGGAGTTCCGGAAGGCGATCGAACTAAATCCGGGCTACGCAACGGCCCATCATTGGTACGGAATGAAGTTGGCAATGAATGGAAGGTATGTTGAGGCACTCGAAGAAGTAACAAGGGCTCTGGAGCTCGATCCGCTTTCGCGGGTTATCAACCGTAACAAGGGGTATTGCCTATATATGGCGGACAGATACGATGATGCGATAGCCCACCTTAAGAAAACTATCGAGTTATTCCCCGATGACAAACAAACCTATGACATGCTCGGCCGGGCCTATGCAGCTCGGGAGTTGTATTCCGAAGCCGTCGAACAATTGCTCTTGAAGTTTAGATTAGAAGAAAAGTCGACGGAAGAAATTCAGAAATACAGAGAAACTTTCAAAGAACAGGGTTGGAAAGGTTTTTGCCGTAAGACGCTTGAAGACCACCTGAAGCACCGTCAGGAAGTTCTGGCAAAAGACAAGAATGCTTTCTTGCCCAATGCAGATCTTGGTTTGATCTATGCGAGACTTGGAGACAAGGAAAAAGCCATCGAATATCTGACCAAGGGCTATGAAGACAGGGATTATGAGCTAAAGTGGCTGAAGGTCCAGCATGAGTATGATTTTATGCGGGACGACCCTCGATTCAAGGAACTGTTAAGAAAGATCGGTTTGCCGGAATCGTGAATCGTCGGATCTGTTGATTCGGGAACTGGCTGCCCGATTCTTCAATTACCAACTTTCGATCATCAATTATCGACTTCCCCAGTACTCATCTCTCAGTACCTAGTACTCGAAGATATGAAGCTTGAACCAAACACGGCGATATCGCATTACAAGATCATTTCCTCCATCGGTAAAGGCGGGATGGGTGAGGTGTATCTGGCCGAGGACACGAAACTCGACCGCAAGGTCGCGATCAAGGTCCTGCCGGCGGAACTCTCGAATGACGAAGACCGATTGCAGAGGTTCGAGCAGGAAGCCAAGGCCACCTCGGCGCTTAACCACCCGAACATCCTGACCGTTTACGACAACGGCGAACACGACGGCTCGCCGTTCATAGTTGCCGAACTCCTCGAAGGCGAAGAGTTGCGGGATCGTCTTGATGAAGTACAGATCCCGCTCCGGAAAACTATTGACTTCGCTCAGCAGATCGTCAGTGGGCTGACCGCCGCTCACGAAAAAGGCATTGTCCATCGAGACCTGAAGCCCGAAAACCTGTTCATCACAAAAGACGACCGGGTTAAGATCCTCGACTTCGGCCTCGCCAAGGTCCGCGAGACGGGGGGCGATCAACACGGCTCCGAAGACGCGACCAGAAAAGCGCTGACGGATCCGGGAATGGTAATGGGAACGGCCGGATATATGTCGCCCGAGCAGGTCCGCGGAGCTCCGGTAGACCACCGCTCGGATATCTTCAGCTTCGGCGTGATCCTTTACGAAATGATCACCGGCAATCGGGCTTTTCACGAGGAATCGCTCGCCGAGACGATGTCTGCCATCGTGAAGGATGAGCCGCCGGAGATGACGGAGTCGAACCCAAACATCAGTCCGGCGCTCGAACGGATCGTGCACCGATGCCTGGAGAAGAAACCGGACAGGCGGTTCCATTCAGCACATGACCTGGGCTTTGCTCTAGAGTCACTTTCCACTCCGACGAGTTCTTCCGGGGCCAATCTGACGGCAGCCGCAAGCGCCATCGGTCCTGAAAAAGAGAGGTCCCCTTGGCTCGATCGTCTTCCCTGGGCCGTTGCTTTACTTCTGCTGATCGGTTGCGTGGTTCTCGCCGGGATGTACTTTAGCCGTCCGGCTTCGGAAGAAAGGATAGTCACATTTGCGGTTTCTATGCCCGCATCTTCTACAGCGATCAACTATCCGGTAATTTCACCCGATGGCCGAAAGATAGTTTATGTTGCGACCGTAGAAGGCGAGACCTCGCTTTATACGCGTTCTTTGGATTCAAAGACGGGGCAGCGATTGGCCGGAACGGAGGGGGCTTGGAGCCCGTTTTGGTCGCCCGACAGCCGATATATAGGTTTCTTTGCAAACGGGAAGCTAAGAAAGGCCGACACCGGCGGCGGTCCCATTCAGAATCTCTGCGACGCATCCAGCGGGACCGGCGGGACCTGGAATCGCCATGATGTGATCCTTTTTGGCGACAAGCACAAGGGCATAAAACGCGTATCTGCGACCGGCGGGGAGGCAACGATGCTGATTCCTGTTGATATGTCTCGCAAGGAGTCTGAAGTAGCGCATCCTCGCTTTCTTCCGGATGGGGATCATTTTTTCTTCTACATTTGGTATGCCTCTACTAACCACGCAGAGATCTTCGTAGCGCCTCTGGATGGAAATGAACGAAAACTACTCCTAAAGAACAATTCAAACGTTGCTTACGTTGAACCGGGCTATCTGCTGTTCGCCCGCGAAAACACTTTGATGGCCCAGAGGTTTTCCGTTTCGCGCTTTGAGCTCTCCGGAGATCCTTTCCCGGTGGCTGAAGACCTGGCGTTCAATGGCAATGACGGTTACTCGAACTTTTCCGTGTCGGAGAACGGCACGATGATCAGTTTGAAAGGGAGCGACACGCTGCGCCAATTGGCCTGGTTTGACCGGGACGGAACAGAGATCTCAAAGGTTGCCCAGCCGGGCACATATATTAATTCGGTGCTCTCGCCCGACGGCAAGAAAGCCGCTGTGCAGCGAAGGGTCGATGGCAACTCGGACATATGGGTGATCGATCTGGAGCGCGGCCTTCCGGTGCGATTCACTTTTGATGCGAGTTCCGAAGATGATCCAGCCTGGTCACCGGACGGCAGCGTAATTCTCTTTTCCTCGGACAGAGACAACGGAATTCGGAGGATCTACCGAAAGTCGGCCGGCGGTGCCGAAAAAGAGGAGTTGGTGAGCGATGCGGTTCGGATAAATAACAGCGGGATCGACTGGTCACTTGATGGAAAGAATGTGATCTACGAGACCACCAACGAAAAGGGCAGTTTGGATCTCTGGGTGCTTCCGATGACCGGCGGCGAAAAGCCATATCCGCTCCTACAGTCAGAATTTGCGGAATCGCTTGGGCGCTTTTCTCCTGACGGTCGTTACTTTGCGTATGTTTCGTCAGAGAGCGGCAAGCCGGAAGTCTACGTTCAGAGCTTTCCGCCTTCGGGTGGAAAATGGCAGGTTTCGACGGGCGGCGGCGGACAGCCTCACTGGCGGCGGGACGGGAAAGAACTTTTCTACATCTCCGCCGACAAGCGCATGATGGCTGTATCGGTACAACTTGACGGAACTTTCGAACAGGGTCAACCGAACCCTTTGTTCTTGACTCAGGTTTCCAGTTTTATATCGCCGGACCGATACGATGTCTCGGCTGACGGCCAGCGGTTTCTGATCAATTCGCCGGTCGAGGAAACAAGCGGGTCTCCAATCGATGTGATCCTGAACTGGACCTCGACGCTGAAGAAGTAATGAGGACCGAGGACTGAGCAAAGACATTCGAAGGAGTTGATAATTAATAGTTGATCATTGGATGTTTGGATTGCTTGGGCGTGGCGTATTAGGTACGTCAGCTTGTGCTTGAGTTCAAAAGCACATCTTCAATCAGCAATCTTCAACTATCAATTGTCAATCCCTCATCACTCATGACTCATCACTCATCACAAGATCTATGACTCTTGAACCGAACACCACCGTTTCACATTACAAGATCATTTCCTCCATCGGCAAAGGCGGGATGGGTGAGGTGTACAAAGCAAAGGATCTGGGGCTGGACAGAGAAGTAGCGATCAAAATTCTGCCTCCGGAATTTGCAGGTGAAAAGGATCGCCTATTGCGTTTTGAACAGGAAGCAAAGGCCACATCCGCTTTGAACCATCCGAACATTCTTACGGTTTATGAGTTTGGATTGCACGAAGATTCACCATTTATCGTTGCCGAACTTCTGGAAGGAGAGGAACTCCGTGACCGGCTTGATGAAGGTTCGCTGTCGTTCCGGGATACGCTAAATTACGCCCGGCAGATAATCAGCGGTCTCGCAGCGGCGCATGAAAAAGGCGTCATTCATCGCGATCTGAAGCCGGAAAATATCTTCATTACGAATGACAACCGGATCAAGATACTCGATTTCGGGCTTGCAAAGATCCGGGAACCGTTAGTTGATGTACACGGTTCAGAGGACGCTACCAAGAAAGCGATCACCGAGAAGGGTGCCGTCATGGGAACCGCCGGTTATATGTCGCCTGAGCAGGTGCGCGGCGAGGCCATAGATCATCGGTCGGATATTTTCTCTTTTGGAGTGCTGCTCTTTGAAATGCTTACAGGAAAGCGTTTGTTTGAAGGCAATTCGCTTGTCGAAACAATGCATGCGATCTTAAAAGAGGACGTGCCCGAGACGTTCGGCGAAGATGGGCCAACCATTCCGCCTGCCGTCGATAGCATCATGCGGCGGTGTCTTGAGAAGAAACGGGAACGCCGTTTTCATTCCGCGCACGATCTCGGATTCGCACTTGAGGCGTTGTCTACATCGACGAGTTCGTCCGGCAGCGGCAATGCTTCCGTCCTCGCCGGCTTACCCGACAACGAAGGTCCGTCCAGGCGATGGAGATATCCGGCGATCGCCGCCGCAATCCTGCTGCTCACGACTGCCGGAGTCGTGCTCTGGTTTTTCGGCTCCAAATGGCTGACTTCGGATTCCGATTCGATTGAAACAAAAGTCTCTTACCAACCCTTAACATTTGAAAAGGGATTTGTTTTCGCCGCCCGGTTTGCACCTGATGGCAAGACTGTTGTTTATAGCGCTGACTGGGAAGGGCAGCCTCGACAATTGTACGTAACCAGCGTTGATAGTCCTGAATACCGCCCGCTCGGTTTTCCGGGTGCCGACCTTCTGGGCATCTCGCCGTCGGGCGAACTCGCCGTCCTTACCGATTCACAAGTGCTTCTGGGCAATGCGTATTACCGGACCGGAACGCTGGCAAAGGCATCTCTAACGGGCGGAGCATCGCGTCCGGAGCTTGAAAACGTCCAGTTCGCGGACTTTGGCCCGAACGACGCCATGGCCGTCGCCCGCATCGAGAACGGGCGGTCGGCGGTCGAGTTCCCTGTCGGAAGTCCGGTTACGGAGAAAACGGATGTCTCGACAACTTCGAAGTATTCCACTCCCCGTGTATCACGCTCAGGAGATCACCTCGCATTTTTTGACACAACAAATGTGACCGGTGTTTTCGTGACGATCCTGGACGGTGCGAAAAAGCCGATCGCCAAGAGTCGTATTTATCGTGATTGGTGGGGGGTCGCATGGAAGTCACCGAACGAAGTATGGTTTGCGGCGGCTGAGGCGGCAGGTCGAGAGGTGGCTATTTTCGGTCTTGATACAGTTGGAAAAGAACGCACGATTATCCGCCTTCCCGGCTCAATCACCCTGCATGACATATCTCCGAACGGGGATGTGCTCATATCATTGGACCGAAACAATTCCGCGATTGAAATGATAGACGGCGCGAATCTGCCCAAAGATCGATCCTGGCGTGAGTTAAGCAGACTCGGCGGAGTATCTTCAAACGATACCGTGCTCATTAACGAACTGGGCTACAGCGGCGGAACCTCAGGTTCAGTTCATATTTGGAAACCGGATGATACACAGTCCGTAAAGATTGCGGACGGAATCGGTCTTGCATTAACGCCCGACGCCGGTAAAGCACTTGTCTCGTTGGAAGGACCTGAACCGACGGTTTCGATAGTACCAACGGGTGTCGGAAAACCACAGAAGCTGAAGTTGGATTCTTTCACAAGGATTACATGGGGCAGTTGGCTGCCCGACGGAAGGATCCTTATACAAGCGAAGAGAACCGAAAGTGCAGACCCCCAGATCATCATTCTTACTGCCGACGGACAGGATCCAACCCCGTTATTCCCTGCGGGCATTGCTGTTCCGGAATTCCGCGGCAGGACCGGATTTAGCGGAATATCGCCTGACGGCACCCGAATGGTCGCCGCCGACGCGACCGGAAAGCCTGTGCTCTGCATGATCGGAACCGGGAAGTGTGAACCTATCAGGGGAATGGATGATAACGAGAGTCCGGCCGGGTGGAGTCCGGACGGATCGAATTTACTCGTCTATCAAAAGAAACCCGGTGAGATCGAGATCCACAAACTTGATCCTCGCTCCGGCAATAGATCCCTTTGGAAGAAGGTCAGTCCGTCAAGATCCTCAACCACCGGCATCTATTCGCTCTTCGTTTCGGCCAAAGGCACGATCGTCTACGGCTATCAGGAAGAAACAAGCAAGCTGTATTTGGTCAGAGGTTTGAAGTAAGAGTGCCTTGAACAACTAAGAGATCGAGTGGCAATTAAGAAAGATACAGTTATTTCGCATTACAAGATCATTTCCTCCATCGGTAAAGGCGGGATGGGCGAGGTGTATCTGGCCGAGGACACGAAACTCGACCGCAAGGTCGCGATCAAATTCCTCAACGCTGAACTTACGGGCGATCCCGAGAAACTTGAGCGGTTCGAACAGGAGGCGAAGGCGGCCTCGGCGCTCAATCATCCGCATATTCTGACCATTTACGAGATCGGCGAAGAGGACGGCACGAAGTTCATCGCTACGGAATTCATCGAAGGGTCCACACTTCGCAAGCATATCGAAGCAAACGATCTTTCCCTGCTGCAATCCGTGAACATCGCCCGCCAGGTAGCTGACGCGCTGACCGCCGCCCACGAAGCCCATATCCTCCACCGCGACATCAAGCCCGAGAACATAATGGTCCGCAGGGACGGCTACGCGAAGGTGCTCGACTTCGGACTCGCGAAACCAGTATCGCGTCCTGCCGAAGGCGAAGACCCGACCGTGCAGATGGTCAACACCGCTCCCGGAATGGTGATGGGAAGCGTAAAGTACATGTCACCGGAACAGGCCCGCGGAAAGGTCACCGACCAGAGAACGGACATATGGAGTCTGGGAGTAGTGCTATACGAGATGGTGACGGGGCACAATCCCTTCGAGAGCGATAACGTCAGCGATTCGCTTGTGGCCGTTGTGACGAAGGAGCCGGAGCCGATCGAGAAGTATGTCAGCGGCGCGCCTTCCCTTCTCAAGGAAATCCTGGCGAAAACTCTGAAGAAAGATCCTTCGGAGAGATACGGATCGATGGCAGATCTCTCGGCCGACCTGAAGAAGGTGAAGTACGACCTCGAGCACGATTCGAACGAGA
This sequence comes from Acidobacteriota bacterium, assembly GCA_024640445.1. Classification (GTDB taxonomy): domain Bacteria; phylum Acidobacteriota; class Blastocatellia; order Pyrinomonadales; family Pyrinomonadaceae; genus Aridibacter. Next base: position 10,034 of record JAHEEZ010000068.1, read on the forward strand.
ACCAAACGGTCAGGCTGGATGTCTCGGACGATAACCCGACTATCACGCAGCCTGCCGGGGCTGGGAACACTGCGCAGGAACAAATTCAGCAGACAAACGCCACGGCAAGGGGAAAAAAGAAGGGATGGCCGATATTCGCCGTAGCGTTAACGGTCGTCATCGCTCTCTTCGCAGGCTGGTATTTCCTGCCGAACATGCTCAACGCCTCGAGCTCACCATTCGAGAAGATCAAGGTCGAGGAATTGACTTCTGCGCCGGTCATCGATGCCCCGGCCCTTTCTCCGGATGGCAGTCTCGTCGCATATGAAAAAGGGCTCGAGCCAGGGGTGAACGCGAAGAGGAGTCTGGTGGTAAGACAGATCGCCACCGGCGCAGAAAACGAGATCTACTCGACCGAGGGAGAGAATTTCAATATCCAAACCTTCTCACCTGATGGTCAGTACATTTACTTCACCCTGAACGGCGAAGGCGACCGGCGGGATCTATACAGGATCGCAACGTTGGGGGGCACCCCTCAGAAGTTGAAAGACGGTTCGATAGGCAATTTCTCAATATCGCCGGACGGGAAGATGATGGCGTATCAGAACTTCGGCAGATCGACCCGAATCGACGTGCCCGTTCACGTGGCGAATATCGACGGTTCGAACGACCGGATCGTGCTGCGGATGAGCGACATCGGCACCAGCCGGTTCGCGCTGCGAAACTGGTCGGCGGACAACAGAAGGCTCTTGCTTAGTTACCTTCCTGACGAACCGGGTCAGCCCCGAACTGAAGAAGGAACTCGGAGGGGCCTGGCATCGTTCGACCTGAGCGATCCGGATCGCCCGGTGAAGGATCGCCTGGAGATCGTTAACGACTCTTCCTGGAGCAGTCTGGGCGCCAGCAGATGGATGCCAAATGGAGACGGCATAATCGCTACGGGAGGAAAACCCGGATCGCCGCGAAACCAGCTCTGGCACGTTTCATATCCCGAAGGCTCGCTTCGTCAGATCACTAATGACTCAATTGATTATGGAGGGTTGGAGATATCGGGGGACGGCAGAAGCATCGTCGTCGTAAGCCTGATATTGCCGGTTAGCCTCTGGTCGGTAGATCCGGCGACCCGGAAGGTCAGCGAACTCGGTACCGAGGATAAGACCATAGTCGGGAACACGCTCGCGGGACCGGTCAACGGAAAACTCTACTTCGTCAGGTCCATCAAGGAAAGCAGCGTTGTCTTTGAGATGGCCGAAGACGGCACGGGCCAAAAGGAAGTCTTTTCGATTCCTGACGAGATCCGGAACCTGACCATAACATCTGACGGAAATTACTTCATTGCATTGGTCCGATCGAAAGCCTCCTTTCAAACCGCACTTTACCGCTATGACGCGGATGGCTCCAACCGGCTTAGGCTCTCAGGTGACATGGGATCCCTGGCCAACCTCAGTCCGGTGCTAACTGATGACGGACTTGTCCTCTTTGGCAGCAGACAGTTCAGCACTACCGACCCACGGAAGATCCAGACAGTGCCGTTGTCCGGGGGAGAAGTTAAGGAGTTGCAGTTCGAAAGCTCGGACGGAAATGACGAGCCCAGCCTCTCGCCGGACGGCAGGTTCCTTGCGTACAATGCAATGATCAGGGATGGTTCGACCGGAAAGACCAGGGACCTTCTCCGCGTGGTAGAGTTCAGCAACGGAAAGGTGGGAAAGAAGTTGCTGGAGAAGGAGTTCCCTTTCCGGGTCCCCAGGATCCGATGGACCCCCGACAGCAGCGCCATCGTCTATCAGAAGACCGACGATCCCAGATTCGACCTTTACAGATTAGATATCCCGGGCGGAACGGAGAAACAGATCAGCGAATTCAACCAGAACAACGGTGCCGGAGACTATGTCTGGACCTCGGACGGAAAGAGGCTGCTGATCTTCAGACTTTCCCGGATCCAGAACCTCATCCTGATCAGGGACATTGGCGGGGGCGAGTGACCGGGTCCGGCCTCTGACTTCGCCGCAAGTGATTGTGTCAATCGTAAGAGATACAGGGCTTTCCCATTGCCGCCTGTTATCCTCCATCGGCAAAGGCGGGATGGGAAAGATCTATTTCTCCCGGGACAGCAGACCCGATAGAATGGTCACGTTCAAAGTGTTCTTCACAGCCGACAAAGCCGAGGTATCTTAAACGCCTTCCGTAGGGGTCACGTCCGACGGAAAAGGATTTATCATTAGCGTGCGGCGAGTTTAGATGGATATCTTTCTTGCTGACGGATTGAAATGAGCTTAGAAACAGGCAAAACGTTAGGCCACTACAAGATCGTATCGTCAATAGGCGCAGGCGGTATGGGTGAGGTGTATCTGGCCGAGGACACGAAACTCGACCGCAAGGTGGCGTTAAAGGTACTGCCCGCCGAGGTTGCGCAAGATTCCGGCCGGATGCAGCGTTTTATTCGCGAGGCCAAGGCCGCTTCGTCGCTCAATCATCCGAACATCGCTCATATCTACGAGATCGGCGAAGACGAAGGGCTGAGTTACCTCGCGATGGAACTCGTCGATGGCAAAACCCTGCGTGAATTGATACATAACGGCAAGACCGACCTCCGCACGCTGCTCAGTTATCTCGGACAGGCCGCTGACGGACTGGCGAAGGCGCACGCTTCCGGCATCGTCCATCGCGATCTCAAACCCGAGAACATCATGGTTTCGTCGGACGGATTTGCGAAGATACTCGATTTCGGTCTCGCAAAGCTTGTCGAATCGCCGGTGAACGCCGACGCCGAGGACGCGACCGCGATGATGCAGCCGCAGCTCTCGATGCCGGGTGTGATCATGGGAACCGCCGGGTATATGTCGCCCGAACAGGCAAAGGGGAAGGGCGAGATCGATCAGAGGTCGGACATTTTCTCGTTCGGCTGCGTCCTGTTCGAAGCCGCGACCCGGAGGCAGCCTTTCCCGGGCGACTCGGTCGTCGATACGCTTCATAAGATCATCAATGCGCCCGCACCGCTGATTGGCGAGTTAAACCCGGAGATTCCGGCCGATCTGCAGCGCGTCGTCCGCCGGTGTCTCGCCAAGGACCCGGACGACCGTTACCAGACGATCAGAGATGTAGCGATAGAGCTCAAAGAGCTGCGGCGCGAGATGAGAACGGACGCCGAGCTTCACTATTCGTCGTCACCGTCGCCCCAAGTTAATACCGTCAGTAACGAAAACGCGACGGCGATGCTCTCGGATGTTCACTCTACCCAGAACAGCATGGGGCAGCAGCGTTCGAGCGCGGAATACATCGTCAGCGGGATCAGGGATCACAAGCTCGCGGTCGGCGGCGTTGCGTTGGTCGTTGTCCTGGCGATCGCCGGCGCGGCATTCGGGCTTTACAAGTTTCTTGGCGCACAGGAAACGGCTGTTGGGCCTCTTCAGAACATGAAGATCACCAAGCTCACAGACACAGGCATGGCCGGGGATGCGGCGATCTCGCCCGATGGCAAGTATGTCGTGCATGTTAAGGAAGATGCCGGCCATCAGAGCCTCTGGGTCAGGCACATCGCCACGGGCAGCAACGTCCAGATCATCGCACCCCTCGAGGCTGATTACGGTCGAATGACGTTCACGCCCGACGGCAGCTACATCTATTTCGGCAGGCAAGGCAAGGATGATGAGAACCGCACGCTCTACAAGGTGCCGGTCCTGGGCGGCGAGCCGAAAAAGCTTAACTCGAATGTCAGCAGTGTGGTCACATTTTCACCGGACGGGAAGCGGATCGCCTTTGTCCGCTATCAGGGCGGCGACAGCGCTATGATCACCGCTAATGAGGACGGCACCGGCGAGCAGCCGCTCGCGACACTAAAGAGACCTGAGTCTTTTAAGACCAGCGGACCCGCGTGGTCGCCGGATGGAAAGGTAATAGTCAACAGTACCAGGGCGGTCGACGATGGCGGCAACTACCAGAGAATGGTCGAGATACAGGTCGAAGACGGATCGATGAAACCGATCGGATCTTCGCGGTGGGCCGACTGCGGACAATTGGCCTGGGTTGCGGACGGCAGTGCCTTGATCGCGAACAATTTCGAGCTGGATTCGAACCTTTCTCAGGTCTATCAGATCTCCTATCCGGGCGGCGACGTGCAAAGGATCACAAACGATTTGCTTTCCTATCACGGCATCAGCATGACCTCGGATTCCCGCTCGATCGTTGTCGTCGAAGAGGATCGTGTATCCAACATCTGGACGGCGCCGGACGGCGATACAAGCCGACCGAAACAATTGACGCGCGGCTCGGCAAAATGGGAGGGGCGTCCCGGGCTCAGGTGGACTCCCGATGGGAGGATCGTGTACAGCTCATACGCGAATGGACTTAATCCGATCATCTCGATCATGAACGGAGACGGCAGCGATCCCCGACAGTTGACGCAAAACCGCGGAGTGAACCCGGCGGTTTCTCCCGATGGGCGCTACGTGGTTTACAGTTCGCGATCGAAACCGGGTACGTTAGGCATATGGAGAATGGATATTGACGGCGGCAACCCAAGACAGCTGGCCAATGATGGGGTTTGGCCCAACGTCTCACCTGACGGGCGCTGGGTGATCTATACTGCGGTTGTTTCCGGGGTTCCCCATATTTGGAAGGTCTCGATCGACGGCGGTGAACCAGTGCGGTTGACAGATTACTCTTCAAGCCTCGGGGTAGTCTCTCCCGACGGCACGTCGATCGCCGGCATATACCGTGAGCAGGCGGGTTCTCCGCTTCAAATAGCCATGATTCCGTTTGAAGGCGGCCAGCCGACAAATTTGCTTGACCTTCCTCCAGGCTATAACACTGTAGAGAACATGACTGGTGCTCCTCAGAGTCTTCATTGGATGCCTGACGGCCGCTCGATCGCGTACATCGCCACGCGCGACGGTGTTTCGAACATCTGGAGTATGCCGATCGACGGCGGCGCACCAAAACAGTTGACCAATTTCACTTCCGATCAGATCGCGTGGTTCGACCTGGACCGCGACGGCAAACCAACCCTCTTCTCACGGGGCGCGACGACCAAAGACGTCGTCCTGATCAGCGGATTCAGAAAATGAAACTTGAGATAGGCACAAAACTCGGACATTACGAAATTCTGTCGCAGATCGGCGAGGGCGGTATGGGTGAAGTGTATCTCGCTCAGGACAGCAGACTCGACAGAAACGTCGCTGTCAAAGTACTCCCGGCGGAACTCTCGAATGACGAAGACCGGCTGCAAAGGTTCGAACAGGAAGCTAAGGCCACGTCGGCGCTGAATCACCCAAACATTCTGACCGTTTACGACATCGGCGAACACGAAGGCTCGCCCTTCATGGTCGCCGAACTCCTCGAAGGCGAAGAGCTTCGGGATCGACTTGATGAAGGCCAGATCCCTCACCGGAAGACCATCGACTACGCGCAGCAGATCGTCAGCGGACTGACCGCTGCGCACGAAAAAGGCATCGTCCATCGCGACTTAAAGCCCGAGAACCTGTTCATCACAAAAGACGACCGGGT
>JAHEEZ010000285.1 GCA_024640445.1 Acidobacteriota bacterium
ACGGCCGGGCAATTGGCTTCAGATTGAAGGACGGAAACAGGGACATCTTCATTCTCTCTTCGGCCGGTGAAGAAGAGTACTTCGCCGAGTCACCCGGGAATGAAACGCAACCCGCCCTTTCCCCTGACGGGCGTTGGCTTGCGTACGTGTTTCGTGACGCTGCCAGGTCTGGCGGGCCGATCATTTTTATCGAGTCCTTTCCAGACGGCGGCCGGAAGATACGCATTTCGGACGAGATCGGCGGGGCTCAGCCCAGATGGCGCCGTGACGGAAGCGAGCTGTACTTTGTGGCAACGGACGGCACTCTGATGGCGGTGCCGGTTGAAGAAACAGACGGCGCGCTTAAGACAGGAACCCCGACAGCTTTGTTCAAGACCAGAGTACCTCCTCTCAGCGGCCTCGGGAGCAGGGCTCTTTATGACGCGACGCGCGATGGTTCAAAGTTCTTTGTTACCGAGGAAAAGGAGACGCCCGGCGTGGACACCCAGCCGGTGACGGTGCTCATAAACTGGAAAAGCCTGCTGACGAGACAATGACACTAGCCGAAGGTTCGAAACTGGGACGATACGAGATCCGCTCGCTTATCGGCGTCGGCGGGATGGGCGAGGTCTACCTCGCGAACGATCCTAAGATCGGCCGCGACGTGGCGATCAAGGTCCTGCCGGCGGATTTCGCCGCGGACAAAGACCGCGTCGCGCGGTTCGAGCAGGAAGCACAAGCAGCCGGTGCGCTGAATCACCCGAATATTCTGGCGATACATGATGTCGATACCCAGGACGACGTTCTTTATGTCGTCTCCGAATTGCTTGAAGGCGGAGAACTTCGGGATCGACTTGATGAAGGCCAGATACCTCTCCGGAAGACCATCGACTACGCTCAGCAGATCGTCAGCGGCCTGACCGCCGCTCATGAAAAGGGAATCGTCCATCGCGACCTGAAGCCCGAAAACCTGTTCATCACCAAAGACGACCGCGTCAAGATCCTCGACTTCGGCCTGGCCAAGGTCCGCGAAACGGGGGGCGATCAACACGGCTCTGAGGATGCGACCCGAAAAGCTCTGACCGATCCGGGAATGGTGATGGGAACGGCGGGTTATATGTCGCCCGAGCAGGTCCGCGGAGCTCCGGTAGACCACCGCTCGGACATCTTCAGCTTCGGCGTGATCCTTTACGAAATGATCACCGGTAAACGGGCGTTTCAGGAGGAATCGCTGGCAGAGACGATGTCTGCCATCGTGAAGGATGAGCCGCCGGAGATGACGGAATCGAACCCGAACATCAGCCCGGCGCTCGAACGAATCGTTCATCGTTGCCTGGAGAAGAAGCCTGAAAGACGGTTCCATTCGGCACACGATCTTGGCTTCGCGCTTGAAACGCTGACCGCGTCGACTAGTTCGTCCGGCGGGAATCTGACTGTGGAAGCCAGCGCGATCGGTCCCGAAAAGGAAAGATCGTCATGGCTGAACCGGGTCCCGTGGGTCATTGCGCTGCTATCGCTCGTCGGTCTTGCGGTGGTCGCCACGATGTACGTTCTACGGCCGGTCCCTGAGAAGAGGACGATCAAGTTTTCCGTATCCATGCCTGCGGCGGCGACCACGATTAGCCATCCTGTCATCTCGCCGGATGGCCGCGCGATAGTTTATGTTGCAACGGTAGAAGGCGAGAATTCACTTTATATCCGCTCTCTGGATTCGATGACAGAGCGGCGCCTTGAAGGCACAGAGGGGGCTTTTAGCCCATTTTGGTCGCCTGACAGCCGATATGTCGCTTTCTTTACCACGAGCAAGCTAAAGAAAGCCGACACTGCCGGCGGACCCGTGCAAAGTCTTTGCGATACATCCTCCGGTTCCGGCGGTACCTGGAACAGCGAGGATGTGATCCTTTTTGCAGAAAAAGAAAAGGGTCTCAAACGGGTATCGGCGGCCGGTGGCGAGGCCGCGTTGTTGGTTCCTCTTGACGAATCGCGCAAAGAAAGCGAAGTTTGGCATCCGAGCTTTCTTCCGGACGGGAATCATTTCTTCTTCTACATCTGGTATTCCTCCGAAAACAATGCCCAAGTTTTCGTTATGTCACTGAATGGAAAGGAACGAAAGCTTGTCCTCAAGAACGACTCGAACGTCCTTTTCGTCGAACCCGGATATTTGCTCTTTGCCCGCGATTCCACGTTAATGGCTCAAAGGTTTTCCACCTCGCTGCTTGAGGTCACCGGTGATCCATTCCCGGTCGCGGAAAACGTCTTATTCGATAGCTCTGAAGGTTATTCGAGCTTTTCCGTATCTGAAGACGGGACCATGGTCAATTTGCAAGGAAGCGGCGGGATGCGCCAGCTGACCTGGTTTGACCGGGAAGGTAAAACGGTCGCCAAGTATGGGTCGCCGGGCGATTACAGCAATGTCGTCCTTTCACCAGACGCCAAGAGAGTTGCGGTGCAACGGCGGGTCGATAACAACTACGACATCTGGATCATCGATCTCGACCGCGGAGTGCCGGTGCGATTTACTTTCGGCGCGAGTAACGAAGACGATCCGGCGTGGTCACCGGATGGCAGCGTCGTTCTCTTTACCTCAGACAGAGACGGAGGCAAGCGGAGACTGTACCGAAAGGCCTCAGGCGGTGCCGGAAAAGAGGAGGTTGTTAATGAATCGGTACAGCTGAATGACGATGGGATCGACTGGTCGCCGGACGGAAAGAACGTGATCTACGAGACCACCAACGAAAAGGGCAGTTTGGACCTCTGGGTGCTTCCCATGACCGGCGGCGAAGAGCCGTATCCTCTGCTACAGTCAGAATTTGCGGAAGCGCTTGCGCGTTTTTCCCCTGACGGACGCTACTTCGCCTATGTATCGTCAGAGAGCGGCAAGTCGGAAGTCTACGTTCAGAGCTTTCCGCCTGCAGGTGGAAAATGGCAGGTCTCGACGGGAGGAGGAGGACAGCCACAATGGCGACGTGACGGGAAAGAACTCTTCTACATTTCAGCGAACAAGCGCCTGATGGCTGTACCGGTAAATCTTGACGGAACGTTTGAATCCGGGACGCCAACACAGTTGTTTTCGACACAGGTTACCAGTTTCTTGTCGCCCGACCGGTACGATGTCTCCGCTGACGGCCAACGCTTCCTGGTCAACTCGGCGGTCGAGGAAACAAGCACAGCGCCAATTAACGTGATCCTGAACTGGATCTCGACGCTGAAGAAATAGTCATCTCTTCCCGAACAGGGGATTCGGAAGAGCAGTGAGTCCGTTATTGAAGGATGAGAAATGTCTGGTGACGAAGAATCAGTATTTGACCGGCTGTGGGAAATGATCCGGGAGAGGTTCCGTATCATCGACCAGCTTTTGGGATTCATCGTTCCGCTGAGGATCATCAGGCGGGCCGAGACTTTGACCATTCTCGACTATCGGCCAACGCTTCTGATGTTTTTCACCGGAGCCGGCTTTCTGTTCTTTGCCGCAGGTTTCTTTGTCCTTCTGTTCAGTTTCGGAATAACAGATCCCTTTATCCTGTCAGTCTTCGGCCTGATCGCGGTCGCCTGCGCTGTTCTGTTCTTGTTCAGAGGCACGATCCGCGAGGTTTACTATTTTGACAGGACTACGGGCAGCTACACTTTCATCCGTCAGTTCATCCATCGCAGGGAAGTGATCGAAGGGGACGCGAGCCAGTTCACGGGAGCGTACGTGAAGACCGTGACGGACGACGAAAGCGAGAGCTACTTCGTTGTGCTCCAGCAGGAAGGAATGTTCCTGACGGGTGAAACCGAACAGAAACTGAGAGAAGATGTGCCGATATTCAACTCTTATGACAGAGAACTCCGGATCGCAGAGGCGATCAGGGCATTTATTCCTTCAAAGCGCAAAGCTTAGCCTTTAATCCCCGTCGGCGAGCAACTTGCCCTGCCACAGCTTTTGTCCGGCCGTCGAAGTAAAGAAACCGAATACAGCCAATGCCACCATCAGCGTGGCATACATCACGAACTCGCTGGCGTACCATGCAGACAACTCTGTCGTAACCGGGCGTAGTTGGATGCCCGTAAATATTCGGTATGAGATCGCGGCTACGACACCGAACCGAGCTACTGTAAGGATGATCAAGGTAAAGGTTGCCAATGTTGCACCCATTTCCATCAGTGACCTTGGACCCTCTGGACTAATTAGAATCACTATTGCAAACCCGAGCGACCAGACTGCCGCCACACCAAGCCATTTCCTCCGCAGCAGCAGGCCGGAAAGCAAGATAAGAAATGAAAGGAGAAAGGCAAAAACAAGCGCTTCGGTGAGCTTATCGAAGAACATATCCGGAAATCCGCCTATCCCG
>JAHEEZ010000286.1 GCA_024640445.1 Acidobacteriota bacterium
GACGTTGGTTGCGGGACAGGAGCAAATCTGGAGATGCTCGCAAATTTCGGAGAAGCGGAAGGCGTCGATGTGTCCGAAGAAGCACTTACATATTGTAAGTCCAAAGGACTGATGGTTCACAAGGGACTCGCGGAAGAACTGCCGTTCGGAAATGAAGCGTTCGATATCGTTACGGGGCTCGATGTCATCGAGCATCTCGATGACGATATTGCTGGCTTGAAGGACATGCGTCGGGTGTTGAAGAAGGGCGGCAAGGCGCTGATCTTCGTTCCGGCATTCATGTGGCTATGGGGAGTTCAGGATGACATCTCTCACCACCGGATCAGGTATACGAGAAAGCAGATCACTGAAAGGCTCGAAAAGGCAGGGTTTCACGTTGAACGGGCGAGTTATGCGAATATCACTTTCTTCTTACCGATCCTCGCTGGAAGGCTTTTAATGAGACTTACAGGTATTAAGCCCGAATCGGAGAACAACGTGAATATTTCGGCTTTGAATGGGTTTTTCGGGACTCTCTTTGGCGCGGAAAGGCATGTTCTGAAGCACGTTAACTTCCCGTTCGGCGTTTCGATCGTCGTCGTCGCCAGGAAATCTTAGAGCGAGAAGGTCTTACCGCAGAGAGCGCGGAGAACGCAGAGGTTTAGAGATAGATTTCGTTAGGAAGGAACTGTTCTGACTTGCTCTGCGGTAATGTAGTTTCGGATTCGAGGTCCAACCGGTTAACCCTCATAACGCTTGAAAACGAGCACGGCGTTTAGCCCGCCAAATGCGAAAGAGTTTGAGACAGCCGCTTCCACTGCTGTTTCACGGGCTTCATTCTTTATTACATCAATGTCGCATTCCGGATCGGGCTCGTTGAAGTTCGCAGTCGGCGGAAGAATGCCGCGGTGAAGCGCAAGTACCGTGGCCACCGCCTCGATCGCTCCTGCCGCGCCGAGCGTGTGTCCGTGCATCGACTTGGTCGAGCTTACCGCGACGTTCGCCGAGTGTTCGCCAAACACTTCATTTATCGCTTTCGATTCCATGGAATCGTTCGCCGTCGTGGCGGTGCCGTGAGCATTGACGTATCCGACTCTTTCGGGGGCCACCTTCGCATCCGCAAGCGCGTTCCTGATCGCACGGACAGGCCCGTCAAGCGAAGGCATCGTGACGTGATGCGCGTCCGCTGTCATCCCGAATCCGGAGATCTCCGCAAAGATCTCGGCGCCGCGCGCTTTTGCGGATTCCAGTTCCTCAAGAACCAGGACCGCACCGCCTTCTCCAAGGATCATTCCGGTTCTATCACGCGAGAATGGCCGGCATGTGTCGGTCGAAACGACTCTTAGCGCTTCCCAGGCCTTCAGGTTTGTGTAACTGATCGGCATCTCACTTCCGCCCGTGATCGCCGCATCGACCGTACCGCTCCTGATCGAATGAAACGCCATTCCGATGGCATGATTTGAAGATGAACACGCGGTAGAGACCGTGTACGTAGGTCCGCACACGCCGGTTTCCATCGAAATAAAACTTGCGGCCGAGTTCGGCATTGACTGCGGAACGACCATAGGCGGGGTTCTCGTTTTATTGAACCGGTAGAGATTCTCGTATTGGTCGTCGAGATCGGTGAGGCCGCCGGCTCCGGTCGCGGTGACGATAGCGGTTCTTTCTTTCGCTACCTGATCGTTCCATTCGATCCCCGACGCCTGGATTGCCTGCCGGGATGCCGCAACCGCGAACTGAGAAAACCGTTTGAGGATCGCAAGCTGCTGCTTGTCGAAATGCTCCGGGGAATCGAAACCCTTGACTTCGGCGGCATTCTTGAAGCGCATCTTCGATATGTCTATGGATTCGATAGGCGCTATTCCCGATTTGCCCTCGAACACGTTCCGTTCAAAGGTCTCCAAATCGGTGCCGATGGCGCAGACCACGCCTAATCCGGTTACTACTACCCGCCGATGGCTCATATTTCCGCCGCCTATTCTTCTTCGCCGCCTGCTTCCTTTTCCTTGTTAGCGAGCAGTGTCTCAATGCCTGTGACCATGTCTGATACAGAGTCAGTCTCAAAAGCCTGTTCGTCGGGGATCACGATATCAAACGCTTCCTCCAGTTCAAATACGAGATTCAACGCGTCCAAAGAATCCATTTCAAGATCTTTCAACTTGGTTTCAAGGGTGATCGTGTCCTTGTCGATCTCCTTAAAGTTCGCGATCACTTCGATCGTCTTTTCGGCAATTTCCGAGCTCATAAAATGCTACCGTCCGGTTTAGCAGGATATTAGAAATGTTGCAGTTATCGACGGAGAGTATAATCTCAAGCCGCACAGGTATTCAAACTTGCAGACGATGCCGGATTCCTTGACGATCCGGACAGGCAGAGATCAAAAATCTGCAAACCTGACATTAAATACGCTAAAATGGTTGAGTTGGGCGCCAACGACCCCGCAGCCTCCCGCCCGAATCCAAATGAATTTTACCGAATACCTTACGAAACACTACGTGATCACGATCCTTGTGCTGGGATTTGTCCTCGCCGTCGTCATTCCTTATCCGGTGGAGGAGGTTCCTCCCTGGAAGATCCTGATGATAGATGAGAATTACCTGCCGGGCGGAGGAAGAACGATCGTCCAAACAATTGACAACGGATATTTTCGCCACCACACTGTCTACGAAGCTCAGGCCGACAAGAATGGCTTCGTTACATTTCAGGCAAGACATATTTGGGCAGGCGCCGTCCACAGGCTCGGCGAGGTTGGGGCATCACTTCTCGGATGGGACACTTCAACTCGCGTGACAATAACCGCGAAAGGAGCAGGTTGCACGGAAGGCAAGATCGTTTGGACCAGAGGCGAGGGGTCCAGGCCGGATAAACTTGTATGCCCTTGATGTTCTCCTTTCCGCTCCCTTGACCGCACCTCGAAACAGATGAATCCAGAAGGAACCACCGAACCCGAAGTCCGGAAAGCCCCCGATCTTTCATTGTTTCTCCCTGTCTTCAACGAAGAGGAGAACATAGCCGAAATGCATTCGAAAATCTCCGGAGCATTAAAGGTTCTGGGTAGAACCGCGGAAGTGATCTATGTAGACGACGGATCTTCGGACGGATCATTGAATCAACTGAAACAGATCGCCGCGTCGGATGAGAGGGTCGTTGTTATTTCACTGAGAAGGAACTACGGTCAGACAGCGGCAATGTCTGCCGGGATCGACGCGGCGCGCGGCAGCATACTGATCCCGATGGACGCCGACCTTCAAAATGATCCGGCAGACATCGGAATACTGCTTGAAAAGCTGGAAGAGGGCTACGACGTGGTTTCCGGATGGCGCAAACACAGGAAAGACAAGCTATTCACACGAAAGATCCCATCCTGGATAGCGAACCGGATTATCTCGGCGATCGGGGGCGTCCATCTTCACGATTACGGATGCTCGCTGAAAGTGTACCGGCGCGAAGTGATACAGGATGTAAGATTATATGGCGAGATGCACCGGTTCATCCCGATCTACGCAGCCTGGGCAGGAGCCAGGGTAGCGGAGATTCCCGTAAACCATCTTCCCAGGGTGCACGGCAGGTCAAAATACGGGATCTCAAGAACGGTAAAGGTCGTTTTCGACCTGATCACGATCAAGTTTCTTGCTTCGTATCAAACAAAACCTCTTTACGTATTCGGGTCTTTCGGACTGACCGCATTTCTGCTGTCAATGGTCGCCGGAATTTGGGCGACCGTTCTGAAATACGTCTACGACGTTTCATTCATTCTCACGCCATTACCGGTGATCGCGATCGTAATGCTTGCGATCAGCATTCAGTTCTTCCTGATGGGACTGCTGGCGGAATTGCTCGTACGCACCTATCACGAATCACAGGACAAGACGATCTACGCGGTAAGGGAGAGGATCGGAGCAAATGTGAATCGGGAATCGTGAATCGGGAATGGAAATTCGGCGTTGCCTGAACGTTCGATGGTTCGAGTTTCAGCTCTTTCGCCGAAGGATCACTTTGACGCGGTCAGAAGCGAAATTCCTGTTCAATCTGCAGGATCGGTATGTGTAAACGTGCCGTCTTTTCTTTTCACTATTTACCATTCACCATTTACTCCAGTTTCTTATGTGCGGAATAGCAGGCTGGGCAAGCAGCGATCCCGGAAAAGCACCCGATGAAGGCGACGGGGCATTGCTGTCTGCAATGTGCGGCCGGATACGCCACAGGGGACCGGACGATCAGGGAACATGGATCGGAAGCGGCGCGGCGCTTGGAATGAGACGCCTGTCTGTAATCGATCTTGAAACCGGAGACCAGCCGGTCTGGAACGAGGACGAAACGGTTCTCGCTG
>JAHEEZ010000287.1 GCA_024640445.1 Acidobacteriota bacterium
GCGCGGCTACAAGAAGGGATCGACCAGTTACGTTTACTGGCTCAATTCAGATACGAAACAATGCGTCCTGGTAGCGACCACGAATGGCAGGTATGCAAGTATTAACAACAAACCTACCGGCGAGTGTGAAAACTAGTTGGTTGGCAACATACTTTTCCGGCGCGGCCACCGATGAAACGGTTTCCGCGCCGGATTTGTTTTTAGGAAAGTACTTATCAAATGTCCGTTATCCGTTTTCGATCATTGGCCACTCCAGCTATTGTCTTCCGGATTTGCGTCCATCCATATGCCGCCGTCGATCTCTATTGCAGTCACCTCTTTCTTGTCCGATATCGAGACGCTAGCCTCCAAAAGATCGTTCTCCCAAACAGCGGGGGTTTGATGGAATGTCTTCGTTGAGCCGTCCTTGAATGTGACTTTCAGGTCGAAAGGCGCCGGAAATCCGCCCAGATTACCTATCTCAACCTTGTGCGAACCGTCGTCGTTCAACACCACCTTCGCCACGGCATAATCTATGTATCCGGTACTAAAGAACCATGCATTCCAGAACCAGTTCATGTTCTTCCCCGTGGCGCTGTTAAAGCTGTAGAACATGTCCCAGGGGGTCGGGTGCTTTCCGTTCCAGCGGACCATGAACTCCCGCAGCGCATTTCCAAACTCTTTTTCGCCAAGCAGGTCTCTCAGTGCCAGGTATCCAAGTGCGGCACGGCCGTACTTGTTGTTGCTGTAGCCCTCACCGATCATCGAATCTTCCGGCGTCATGATCGGGATGTCGGCTCCCGGATCGTCGCTCGCAATCCAGCCCTGGACCCTGAACACCTTGAACATGCGGTCCGCGAATTCCTTTCCGAATTGCTCCGAGTTATAAATGTATTCAAAAGCCGTGGTCCAGCCCTCTTCCATGAATGAATAACGTCTCTCGTTGATCCCCATGTAAAAAGGAAAATAGGTGTGCAGTATCTCGTGGGCAGCGACGAATTCCTGCATCTGCGGGCTTCCCATCTCGCTGTCGTTCGCCATCATCGGGTATTCCATATCTGCGAAACCCCTGAAGATTGTCATTTTCGGATACGGGTACGGGACGCCGGGAGTGTTGTTCGAGGCGAATTCGAGCGAATTCCTTATGTATTGGACCATGTTCGCGAAATTCTTCGAAGGTTCGTCGTATGCCGCCTGCGTACTTGCTCGTCGGCCGGTCGATTTGTCGACAACGATGCTCGACGCGTCCCATTTGTAATGATCGCTCAGCCCGTATGCCACGTCCGGGACGTAATCAGCCTTCCATTTCCATGTCACCTGGTCTTTTTGCGCCGTGACCTTACCTGATTTCAATTCCTCGGGCGTAGAGATATTGACCACATCGTCGCTTGTAAACGACTTCTTCAAACGATCGGCGTATTTCGGCTGCAGCACCTCGTCTATGTTGACCAGGTTCCCGGTTCCCCATACAAGAAAGTTCTTCGGCACGGTGACTTCAACGTTGTAGTCATTGAACTCCCCGTAAAACTCGTGAGAAAGCATATGCGGAGTCTGGTCCCATCCGCCTACATCATCAAAGACCGCCACCCTCGGATAGAAGTAAGCCAGATAGAAACTTGTCGGATCTACTGTCCCTTCCCTGCCCGTGCCATTAACCAACTGGTAGTGCCACTTAAATCCAAATGAACGGGTTTCCCCGGGGGCGATCGGCTTCTGCAGACGGACCGCGTTGTATGTCATGCCGGCGGCGCGAATAAGTGGTTTCCAATCTGTAACCTTTCCGCCTTCCGAGAACTCGTCGATCTGCACCGGCGGCGCGAATTGATCAGGTCCGACCGGCTGTTCGCGCATCGCTTCCGGAGCGTGGACGTTCAGTTCGAACCGAAACACCACCACAGACTGTGGTACGGGTCCGTTGTTGGTGAACTCGATCGTCTCGGAACCCGTGACCGTCTTGTCCGGCGGGCTGACGCTGATCTTGATATCGTGCTTCGACTTGTTCTGAAAATACTTTGCTGTGGGCTTACCGTCTTTCGACCTGAAGCCGGCCGCATAGACCGCTTTCACGTTTCTCGGCATGTACAGGTCTTGCGCAAGAACGGAAGTCGAACAAGCAAAGAGTGCAACTGCGAAAAAAAGAACGGATTTCTTCATGATGTTTCCTGTGCTTACTTACTTATGATCGCCGGTGAACCTGGCCGGGGACGCTTGATTGACACGTGTGATGGCCCGGTTCTCTTCTTAAATGTGTTTTTTACGCACAGCCCGCACTCAGGGTTTACAATTCGATGACTCCCGTCACCCCGATTTCGCCTTTGACTCAAAAGGCGATTGCCGATAGACTTTCTTCTTTAAATAAATCCGTCTTGCCTTTCAGGTACAGGCTGTAAAGGAGTATTGGAACATTGTCTAAATTAAATTTCTTATTCACGTCGGAATCGGTCACCGAAGGCCACCCCGACAAGATCTCGGATCAGATATCCGACGCAATTCTTGACGCTATCATCGCACAGGACCCGACCAGCCGCGTGGCCTGCGAAACGCTTGTAACGACTGGGCTTGCGGTCGTCGCGGGTGAGATCACCACGAATGCGACGGTCGATTTCCAGAAGATCATCCGCAGCACGATCAGCGATATCGGCTACAACAACGCGCACTACGGTTACGACTCGAACACGATGAGCGTGCTGAACGCTCTCGGAACCCAGTCGCCCGACATCGCGCAAGGCGTGGACACCGGCGGCGCCGGCGACCAGGGCCTCATGTTCGGATACGCCTGTAACGAAACTCCGGAATTGATGCCGATGCCGATCCAGATGGCTCACGACCTCACGATGAAGCTTACTGAGGTTCGCAAGAATGGAACTCTCGGTTATCTTCGACCAGACGGCAAGTCTCAGGTCACGATCGAATATCGCGACGGCAAGCCGGCTCGTGTCGAAGCTGTCGTCATCTCATCTCAGCACGCTGACGATGTATCCAACGAGCAGATCCGTGAAGACGTTATGGAAAAGGTGATCAAAGCCGTGATCCCCTCCGAACTTCTTGACGAGAACACCAAGTACCACATCAATCCGACCGGCCGCTTTGTTGTCGGAGGCCCGATGGGTGACGCCGGATTAACCGGACGGAAGATCATTGTCGACACCTACGGAGGATACGCACCCCACGGCGGAGGCGCTTTCTCCGGCAAGGATCCCACAAAGGTTGACCGTTCAGCGGCATACATGGCGCGCTACATCGCGAAGAACATCGTCGCCGCGGGACTCGCCGACAAGTGCACGGTCCAGCTCGCATACGCGATCGGAGTCGCGGAACCGGTTTCGGTCCTCGTTGACACCCACGACACCGGCAAGATCGACGAAGACAGGCTCGCCGAGATCGTCCGTGACAACTTCAAATTGACCCCCCGCGAGATCATCGAAGCACTTGATCTTCGAAAGCCCATATACCGCAATACCGCGGCTTACGGCCATTTCGGCCGCGAGGGCTTCAGCTGGGAGAGCACCGACAAAGCCGAATCGCTCCGCAGGGCGGCGGCGAACGAGGCTGTGTCGGGAATGTAGTTTTTTTATCAGGGGGAAGCGGCGGAAATGGGGCATTGCCTCTGCCGGCTTCCCTTTTCGCTTTTATTTAGAGAGAGGAATCAGAAATCAAATGGCACAAGAAGGATCCGTAATGCAATACGACATAAAGGACATCAATCTCGCCGACCAGGGCAAACAGCGAATCGAATGGGCGGACAGGGAGATGCCCGTTCTGAGGCTCATCCGCGAGCGTTTTCGCGAAGAGAGGCCGCTCGACGGCGTCAGCCTGGTGGCTTGCGCCCATATCACGACCGAGACCGCTAATCTCGCCCGCACGCTGAAAGCCGGCGGCGCCGAAGCTATGTTGATCGCGTCCAACCCGCTTTCGACGCAGGACGATGTCGCGGCCGCGCTTGTCGCTCACTGGGACATCCCGGTTTTCGCGATCAAAGGCGAATCGACTGAAACATACAACCGCCACGTCCGCATCGCCTTGGACTCGAAGCCTGACATCATCATCGACGACGGTTCGGACGTTGTGGCGACGATGCTCAAGGAATATCCGGAGCAGGCCGACAAGATCCTCGGCACGACCGAAGAAACCACAACTGGTATCGTCCGCTTGAAAGCGATGGAAAAGGCAGGCGTTATGAAATTCCCTTCGATCGCGGTGAACGACGCTCAGACAAAGCATTTCTTTGACAACCGCTACGGAACCGGACAATCGACTCTGGACGGTATTATCCGTGCTACAAACGTACTCCTCGCAGGCAAGAATCTTGTCGTAGTCGGTTATGGATGGT
>JAHEEZ010000069.1 GCA_024640445.1 Acidobacteriota bacterium
GAACTCCTCGACGACGCGGAATCAGTGAAGATCATCGAGTGGGCGGAAAAGCTTGGTGATTATCCGTTTCCTCCTGACGCGATCAGGATCCTGATTGCGGGCGACGGCGAATCACCGCGGTTAGTAAGTATTCTTGATGCGGAGCACGTATGAGGAGGTTTCTGAGGTCAAGTGCTTCTCTTCCGATCCTTGTAACAGTGTTCGTTCTCGGCTCGGCAGCGCTTGCGGCGCTGATTCACGGTTACATCACAAGAGAGAAGATGGTTGTTCTGAATAATCCCAGGATCGAGATCCGCAAATCGGAACGGATTCTGAACGTTTATGACGGAGAACAAATGGTCAGGACTTACGGTATCGGATTGGGGAGCCAGCCGGCGGGCGGCAAGGAAAGAGAAGGAGACGGAAAGACTCCGGAGGGCGAGTTTCATGTCTTTGTGAGGAATCCTTCGAGCAAATTCCATCTTTCGCTCGGGATAAGTTACCCCGCTCCTGAAGACGGCAAGCGGGGATTCGACAAAGGAATGATCTCGAGATCCGAACTCGAAGAGATTCTCAAAGCGGCAGAAGATCGTTCGATGCCGCCGCAGAAGACCGCCCTCGGCGGAGAGATCTATATTCACGGGAACGGGTCAGGAATTGATTGGACGCAGGGCTGCATAGCACTTGACGACAACGAGATGGAGGAGCTCTTCGAGATGATACCTGTCGGTACGCAGGTCTTGATAGTCCCTTGAACGGTTCTTGTTCCTTACGCTTGACTAATCGTCAACTAACTCCGATACTTTATAAAAAAATCAAGTATCTTATAACGTTAAGAAAAAAGACAAAGGATTTACGAGAGGAAAAACATATGCCATATCCGGAAATAATGATCCAGGGAATGCGACAGGAGCTTTCGAGGCTCGGGATTGAAGAAACTAAGTCATCTGAAGACGTCGAGAAGGCTGTTACGGGCACCGAAGGGACCCTGATGGTCGTTGTGAATTCGGTCTGCGGCTGCGCGGCGGGCGGAGTGAGGCCTGGTATCGCGATGGCGCTTGCCAATTCTGACGCAAAACCCGACCGTGCGATCACGGTATTCGCGGGTGCTGACATCGACGCGACCGAAACAGCACGTGACCACTTCCTTCCGTATCCTCCTTCGTCGCCTGCGATCGCCTTCCTGAAGGACGGAAAGCTGCTCAAGATGTATGAGCGAAAGGACCTCGAGGGACGACCGCCGGAGATGATCGCACGGGAGCTGATCAACACTTTTGGCGAGGTCTGCACAAAGCAGGAAGCCGCGAACAACTAGATTTCAAGTGTCTTGAATGAACGCCCGGGCTCTTGTCCGGGCGTTTTTGCGTTTATGTCTTTTGCCAAACTCGTTCAAAATTGTTGATTTAGCGGGAGAGGCACGTTAGAATAGCCAAGTTGGTTCACATAGAACCGACGATCCTTCATTCCTTTGCAATCACCAATTTATGTCGATCGCCCAAAGAAGGCATAACAGACTCGCCGTCGATCTTCCCGCGTTCCGTATCACCGCGAACGGGGAGAAGTTGGAGACGTTGATCTATCAGCTTGCCATTGGCGGCTGCCTGATAGCGTGGGACGAGTCGATCGGAAAGGGTGACAGGTTCAGGATGGAGGTTCAGCTTCCTAACCTCAACTGGTTGCCGATATCCTGCAAGGCCGTGTACTGTTTCACGGATGACGCGGTCGGTGTCCAGTTTGAAGATATTTCAAAGTTCGAACAGGACCTGATCGTTGAGATCATGTCCAATAAGCTGACAAGGGACGGAATTCCTTTCGATTTTGATCCGTACTCGCCTCCAAAGACTTTCCACACGGATCCCTCAGAAAATGAGCAGGAAAGCACCCATGCAAAGCAGGGCCTCATTGCCTGACTCCTCGATTCAGCCTTTAATCTCTTCCCGCCATTATTTCAGCGAAATTACCTGCCCGAAGTTGTTCGGGGCTAAGGCCTGCTTCGATCGCCGTCTGTTCAGGATTAAACGCCCCAAAGGCGCAGCCCCGTCTGAAGAAGTTCAGCAGCCCTTCCGCTGAAGCCGCATCGTCAAATACATTGCCCGTCATAACGGCTTTGGACGCCTTGTCCACGAATGACCTCAAACGGGCCATCTGTGTGTCGCGCTCTTCAAGATAAAAAGCGAAAACCGCGGCGTATCTTGCGACGAGCTGTGCAGGATGCAGGTCCCAACTCTGATAGAAGCCGTTGATCAAAGAGTGTGTCACGTTTCGGAAATGAGCCCGCCAGGCATTGTGGACCGAATAGATATTCTCTTTGAGCTGCAGATCGCTAAGCATCGCCCCGCGGTTCACAGGGACTGGCATCTCGGTCGTAACCGAATCGGAGATCCATATTCCAAACGGCGAGAGTGAGTTGAGCATCGCGCTCCTCGCGAAATTGCAGGCCTCGTGTCTCAGGTGTTGATGGCCGGAAGAGATTCCGAGCGCTGCCGTGTAATCATAGGCCCCAAAATGTGCCGCCCTTAGACGGCCCGGGGCCGACAAAGCAAGTTCCTTTAGGCACGATACGGCTTCCGGGGTCTCGATCATTATTTCGATCCCAATGCCGAGAGGCCTGCCGGCTATCGATCTCTCATGACTCTGAAGCAACTTAGCGAGAACATCCACCTCTTGCGGAGAGGTGACCTTTGGAAGCGTAACTACAAAGGTCTCAGGGATCCGCGCGCCGGTCTTCTCAATGAGGTCACTCAAAAACAACTCAAGCGTGCGCAGCGAACGAATACGGGTTTCCGGTTGGAATGACTTGATTCGAACGCCGAAACTCGTTTCGCCTCTTGTCCGATCCGATCCGGTTTGGAGAATTTCGGAAAGCGCTGCCGCCGCGGACCTCGCGTGCTCGTCCTCTTCCTCGTCTGTCCGGAATCCATAGCCGTCCTCGAAATCGATGCGAAAATCCTCGACCGGATGCGAGCGCAGCTTTTCTCTTGTCCTGCGGAATATCTCCAGGCAAATTGCCGCGCCCGGATATCGATCCTCCGCAAGCAATGGGTCCTGATCGATCATTTCCGTCAGATCGATGGCAATCTCGGTATTATCTGGAAGCGAGTCCGCACCCTTGAGCCACATCGCTTTTGCAAATGTAATGAAATCAGGTGCGTAGGATCGCTGCGACTCAAGCGCGATGCGACCTAATTTTTCGGGAGTTTCATTTCTAAAAAGGTGAGCGCCGCCGTAGACGACGTGAACAGGTTGGATCGCATTTGGAGCCGGCCGGCGATCGCGCACCCGGTCGGGAACCGAGGAAAACAGTTCTTCAAGGGAATCCTGACTTGCCATAAATCCTAGAAGATCTCTTCGAGCGCTTCTTCGAGGTTCCTGACGCCGACAACCCGGGTGCCGAGCAGTTTCTCAAGCCCGTTCTTGTTCGAAGCGGGCACGATCAGCTTCTTGAAACCAAGCGTCTGCGCCTCGCGTGCCCGAACCTGAGCCTGGAGCACACCGCGCACCTCGCCCGTGAGGCCGATCTCGCCAAACACCGCGGTTTCGGGCGGTATCTGAAGATTCTTGAAGCTCGAGGCGATCGCTGCCGCAACACCCAGATCTGCCGCCGGCTCATTCACCTCAAGACCGCCCGCAATGTTCACGTAAACATCATCGCCCCCGAGCTGAAATCCGAGCCTCTTTTCCATAACGGCGATCAGAAGGGAAGTCCGGTTGTAGTCAAATCCCTGGGCCATACGCCGACCCGATCCGTAGTTGGTACCGGAAACCAGCGCCTGCACTTCCACAAGCATAGGCCTCGTCCCTTCCATGCAAACCGTAACCACAGATCCGCTGGCGCCTTCCGGGCGTTCCTGCAAAAACACTTCAGAAGGATTTCCAACCGGCCTGAGCCCTGCGTTCGTCATCTCGAACACTCCGATCTCGTTTGCGGCGCCGAAACGGTTCTTCGCGGCGCGTATGATCCTGTGGTTGTGGTGTCGATCGCCCTCAAAATAGAGCACTGTATCGACGATGTGCTCCAGCGCTTTCGGGCCGGCGATCGAACCTTCTTTGGTCACGTGGCCGATAAGAAAAACTGGAGTTCCTGTGCGTTTAGCGAAATGCATGAACTCGCCCGCTGCCTGGCGCACCTGCGAAATGCTGCCCGGCGCCGAATCAAGGCCCGAGCTGAAAACGGTCTGGATCGAATCGACGATGACCGCATGTGGGGAGATCTTTCCAGCTTCCGAAAGGATCGCCTCCAGGTTTGTCTCGGGAAGGATGAGAAGATTCCCGGCTTCAAGTCCGAGCCTCTCCCCTCGCATCTTGATCTGTTTTTCGGATTCTTCACCCGAGACATATAGGACGTTGAGACCCTTTGCGGAAAGATTGTCCGCCATCTGAATTATGATCGTGCTTTTTCCGATGCCAGGATCGCCGCCTATCAGCACGAGAGATCCCGCTACGATACCGCCGCCGAGCACGCGGTCGAACTCGTCGATCCCCGAACCCGTTCTTGCGTCGTCCTGTGACTCAATGTCCTGGTACGAGATCGGCTTTGAGTCCGCGAACACCGGAAGCGATCCGCCGGCAGCGGCTTTCGCCGCCGCGCTCTGAGGACGGAATACCTCTTCAACAAGGGAATTCCATTCGCCGCAGTCGGGGCAACGGCCCAGCCACTTTCGTTCCTGGTGACCGCATTTCTGGCATTCAAAAATTGTTTTTTGCTTCGAGGCCATTTGAGGTGGAGATAGAATACAGAAATAAAGAGACAGAATACAGGAGGCAGGGAACAATGGTCAGGGATCATTGACCAACTCTCATTTTCCGTTCTTCCATGATCATAAAACTCCGGGGGTGAAAAGCTGTTTTCCAACTCTGTTCTCCTGTCTTCTGTCTCCTGAATTCTGTATTCTCTTCTTATGCCCGCACCCGGACAACACGTATTTTCCGAAAAAGTAGCCCTTGTTACAGGCGCCACGCGCCCGATCGGAAGGGCAGTGTCGATGCAGTTGGCTCTTTACGGATGCTTTGTGATCGCGGCGCACTCGGGCGGTGATCAGGCAGATCTGGACGGGGTTGAAGAACTGAGGTCTCTCGGTACGCTTGCGCATTCGTTTGATGTCGACCTGTCCACGTCCCGTGGCTCTTCCGAACTTGTTGACAAGATCGAAGCACTCTACGGCAGGCTTGATATTCTCGTGAATTGCCTCGAGTTTCCCGAAGCAGATTCATTTGATTCGGCTACCGATGATCAATTGAACTCCGTGTTCGATGCAATTGTCCGTCCCGCCGTCTTTGGAACCCGGGAAGCATTACGCCTTTTTAACGATCGTCCTAAACCGTGCATTGTAAATGTGTTGACGTCCCGCAGTGACACAGGGATCGGCGCCGGCTTTTTGGAATCCGCGGCAAACGCAGCGGTCGAAAGCTTAACCCGTTCGCTGGCGTCCTTTCTACCTCCGAATTACAGGGTGAACGCGGTGTCAGTGAAAGACCGCGGCGAATTCAGAGAAGACAACGGGGGCCTTGATCCGGAACTATTTCGTCCTAGGACCGGAGTCGCTCCCGACGATGTTGCGAGGACCGTGGTCTTTCTTCTTTCCTCCGAGTCGAAAGGGATAAATGGTCAGGTTCTTGAAATCGGATAATGTACGGTAACTCGGTTTTCGCGGTTAACGGGGTGCTTAATTTCGTGTTAATATCGACAACATAATGAAGTTGGATCTCCTTATTATAAGAATTGCATTCATAACACTTCTGGCCGCAATGGCAGGAATTTTGAATCCGTTCGAGAATATCGATTTTTTAACGAATGCGGGATTCGGAGTGGCTGAAAAGCGCTATCTTTCGATCTTCGCCGGCATTCTCACCGCAATTCTGATCATCGTCTTCGAAATGAGAGCAAGAAGGGCCTCACTCAAGACACTGATCGGGGCGGCGGTCGGATCGATCCTCGGAATAATCGGTGCGTACCTGATCGGTATGCTCATCAGTTCTCAGGAGACCTCGACGGTCCCCGGCGAAATGAAGACCTTTCTTACCATTGCCCTCGCCTTCTTTATGGGCTACATCGGGCTGATGGTTGGCGCGGCGAAAGGCGAATACATAGAACTCGCGGCTCTCGGAGGAGTGTTTTCCGATGCAGCGACTCTGAAAGACTACAAGATCCTCGATACCAGCGTTATCATCGACGGACGCATCGCGGACGTCGCGGAAACGGGATTCCTCACCGGGACTCTCGTTATCCCCCAGTTCATACTCACCGAGCTTCAGCAGGTGGCGGATTCACCTGATTCTTCAAAGCGTCAAAGGGGTCGCCGGGGTCTCGATATGCTCCAGAGGCTCAGAAACAACAACCAACTCGACATTCAGATTCTCGAGACCGATTATCCCAAGATCAAAGAGGTCGACCTGAAGCTGATCGAACTTGGCCAGGAACTTGAAGGGGTAGTCGTCACGAACGATTTCAACCTCAACAAGGTTTCAGAACTCCGAGGCGTTGCCGTTCTGAATATTAACGAATTGGCCAACGCTCTCAAGCCGGTCGTTCTGCCGGGGGAAGCGATGCGCGTGTTCATTCTTAAGGAAGGGAAGGAATACAATCAGGGCGTCGCGTATCTGGACGACGGAACGATGGTGGTGGTCGACAATGCTCGCAAACTGATCGGCAAGACCGCCGATATCGCCGTCACGAGTGTCCTTCAGACGACAGCCGGCAAAATGATCTTCGGCCGGCTCTGGGACGAAACCCACGAGCCGCCTGAGCAGATCAGCATACACGACACCAAGTCGGAGAATATGCGAAAGCAGGCCGGGAATTACCGCCAGTCGACAGTCGCCGAAGAGAACTAAACCGAGATCCCGGATCCCAAGATGAACACAGCGATCATCGTTGCCGCCGGAGAGGGCACCCGCTTCGGTGGCGACCGCCCGAAGCAGTTCTCAGAGATCCTCGGAAAACCAGTACTCATTCATTCCATAGAAAGATTTGAACGCAATGATCTGATCCACGAGATCGTAGTGGTCGTTGCAGACCGCGAACTTGCACAGTTCTCGGCTGATTCCGAGAACTATGATCTGCCAAAACTCGTTTCGGTGGTCGCCGGCGGAAGATCCAGATCAGAGTCCGTCCTGAACGGGCTCGCTGTGATCCGTTCGGATGAAGCGGACATAGTCGCGATCCATGACGGGGCGAGGCCGGTCGTTCCCCAGGCTGACATCACGAATGCTATCAAGGCGGCTGAACGCACCGGTGCGGCCTGCCTCGTGGCGCCGATCGCCGATACTGTCAAAGAAGTCGATGAGGGCCTGATAGTTAAGACCGTCGATAGGCGATCGCTACGGCGGGCGCTCACACCGCAGTGTTTCAAGTACCACGTAATAATGAACGCATTCGAAAACATAGGACCGGGCGAATTGATAACCGACGACTGCGGCCTTGTGGAAGCGGTTGGCGGTGAGATTGCCGCAGTTCCGGGTAGTTCTTTCAATATCAAGATCACGTTTGCTCACGAGCTCGCGGCGACGGAATTGTTTCTGAGGAGATTGCTTGAACAGGAGAACGGTTAACTACGTTTTAGGAGGTCTCTCCATTCGACAGGATGCGAATAGGCTACGGAAATGACATTCACAGGCTCGAATCAGGGCAGAAACTGATTCTTGGAGGGATCGAGATCCCTTCGGACCGGGGTTCTGTCGGACATTCGGACGGGGACGCGCTACTTCACGCCCTGACAGATGCTTTGCTGGGGGCGCTCGCGGCGGGGGACATAGGATCTCATTTTCCGGATACCGACGAAAGATGGAAGGGCGCCGACAGCCTGGTCTTTCTTAGTGAGGCGCTACGTTTCGCGACGGCGGCAGGTTACAGGGTTTTGAACGTCGATTCGACCATCTCGCTTGAAAGTCCCAAACTCCGTCCTTTCATCGGTCAAATGCGGGCGAATATAGCGGATATCCTTGGAATGGAAACCGGCTCCGTAAGCGTCAAGGCGAAATCGAACGAGGGTCTGGGCGAAATAGGAAACGGCCTCGCCGTAAGGGCAGAGGCCGTCGTTTTGCTCGAAAAGATCTCGGTCTGATCGCCGGACGCTATCACATACCGCCCGTGTAAACGCCGTATCTTTGCGCGATGCGAAGCACCTGGTACCAGGTTTCTTTGATCTTCCTTGAACTGGACTCGGACCTTATCTTCAAGAGTTCATCGGGAACCTCGCCGTTGGCGGCATCCGCCAACAGTTGCTTGTCTTCATTCCAGGCATTCATATGATCGCGCCAGGCGTATTTCAGGTCTTCAGGTAGAAAAGAATCATCCATAGACGACGAGGCGTCTACGTAGCTCTCATTAAATCGGTAATACTCCGCCAACGTGGCGGACTCACCACGGAGCCTCTGGGCACGGAAGTATTTGCGCAACTTGTTATCCCGGATCTTTCCGTTTCTTACGTCTCTTTCCAGGAACGCGGTGATTCTATGCCTAACGCTTTGACTGTCGCCGGTTTCGAAAGAGCGGCTCGCGAGGCTGTCAAACCCGAAGAGCAATCCGACCAACGAAACCGAAACACCAAAGGTCAGAATGAACGCGGCACTTGCAGTAAATAGTTTCAGCATAATTATCAATTATGCACTACGGGCGGGGAAAAAGAAAAAGTTTCGGCTGCCCGAAGTAAAGATAGTTGCGTTGTAAAAGTTAAACCCAATCAAGTAAATTAGTTACATGCGCCCACAAGAGATAATCGCGAAGAAGCGGGATGGCGGCCATTTGAACGAGGCCGAGATCGATGCGTTCATAGAAGGGGTCACCGACGGTTCCTGGGCCGATTATCAGATCACCGCCTTGATAATGGCTATGTTCATCAACGAACTCGATTTTGCCGAACAGTCGCTGATAACACGGGCAATGCTCTATTCAGGTGAGATCCTGGAGTTTCCTGAGTCGGATCACCCGATCGCCGACAAGCACTCCACGGGAGGCGTTGGCGATAAGACCTCGCTGATCATTGCCCCTCTTGCCGCGGCATGCGGTATGGCGGTTCCAATGATCTCGGGCAGGGGCCTCGCTCATACCGGCGGAACTCTGGACAAGCTCGAGTCGATTCCCGGCTATGACGTCAGCCTTTCGGTTGGGAAGCTCAAGGATACTGTGGCCGCATGCGGTTTTGCGATGAGCGGCCAAACAAAGCAAATAGCACCTGCCGACAAAAAGATCTACGCGCTCCGGGACGCCACCGCT
This sequence comes from Acidobacteriota bacterium, assembly GCA_024640445.1. GTDB lineage: Bacteria > Acidobacteriota > Blastocatellia > Pyrinomonadales > Pyrinomonadaceae > Aridibacter. The sequence goes on from JAHEEZ010000069.1 coordinate 9,191, forward strand.
ACGGTTCCCACCATTCCTCTCATAGTCGCATCCATAATGTCGAAGAAACTTGCCGAGGGACTGGACGCACTGGTGCTTGATGTGAAAACAGGCAACGGAGCCACCATGACCGAGATTGACAGATCAAGGCGGCTGGCAAACGAGATGGTGAAGACCGGAAAGGCGTTCAACGTTGATACAAGGGCATTTATCACCGACATGAGCCAGCCGCTCGGACAATATGTTGGAAATGCCCTTGAAGTCTATGAGTGCATAAAATTGATGAAAGGCGAGGGGTCTGACCATATGGACCGCTCGCTTCAGCTTTCGAAAGAACTTGTGTCGCAGATGATCGTACTAGCCGGGATCGCGCCGGATCACGAATCGGCGTTTCTCAAACTGGAAGAGGCACTTTCAAGCGGCAGGGCGTTCGAGAAGTTTGTGATGAACGTAGAACTCCAGGGTGGCGACACCTCCGTATGTGATGACCCCGAAGCGCTAATTGACGGAAGCCTGGAAAGGCGGGACATCGTGGCCTCGCGGGCGGGTTTCGTAAGTGAGATCGATACTCTCGGAATAGGAAACACCGTTTCGGAGATCGGGGGCGGAAGGACCCGTACAAAAGACAAGATCGATCCGAAGGTCGGTTACTCGCACGAAGCGGGGATCGGAACGCGGGTCAAAGCCGGCGACAAGCTGGGATCGGTTTTTTGCAGGAAACCTTCTGACGCGGAATTCGCCGTTGAAAAACTAACCGCTGCGTATACAATAGGCGAGAATTTCGTCGAAAGACCCGATCTCGTCCTTGAGATCATCAAGTAGAACGGCCCTGTGCGCGGTTGTGTGCCGCAGAACACAATATGAAAGTCAGAACATTTGCATTGATCTCGCTGCTTGCCACAATCTTGGTGATCGTGTCCTCTTGCTCATCTACCGAGGCGATCGAGGACAAGGGAAAGATGAAGGTCGGGATCGTGTTCGACATAGGAGGCAAGAACGACCGGTCCTTTAACGCGGCGGCCTGGGAAGGGGTGAAGCGCGCGCAAAAGGAGTTGGGGATCGTCCTGCGGGATGTCGAACCCGGGAATCCGACTTCGATCGAACCAGCGATGCGGGCGTTCGCGGAAAAGGATTTTGACCTCATCATCGGTGTGGGCTTTGCACAGGGCCCGATCATGCAGAAGGTTGCTAACGATTACCCGAACATCAAGTTCGCTATCGTTGACGGCGTGATCTTTGAAGCTGACGGCAAGACGCCGAAGAAGAATGTCGCGTCGCTCGTGTTTCGTGAGCACGAGGGATCATATTTGGTTGGCATGATCGCGGTCTCCAAATCCAGGACTGGAACTCTTGGTTTCGTCGGCGGAATGGACATTCCGCTTATTCATCGCTTTGCCAAAGGATATGAACAAGGCGCCAAGGCCGTGAATCCGAACGCGCGGGTGATCGAGAACTATGTCGGCGTCACGGACAGCGCCTGGAACAACCCGGGCAAAGGCAAAGAACTCGCGCTTGCGCAGATGGACAAAGGCGCGGATGTGATTTTTACTGCAGCCGGTAATTCCGGGCTCGGTGCGTTTGACGCCGTGGAGCAAAAGGGAAAGGACGGAAAGGGGAATCCGAGGGCGTTCGTGATCGGGGTCGATTCAAACCAGAATGGTGTTAAGCCGGGATTCGTTCTCACTTCTATGGTCAAACGGGTCGATAACGCGGTTTTCGATGTGGTCAGGGAAGTAAAGGAAGGCAAGTTCGAAGGCGGTTTCCACGTGTTTGGACTGGACAAGGACGGCGTCGCGTACGCCTTGGACGAGAACAACAAGGATCTTATCCCGAAAGACGTCATAGACAAGGTCGAGAGAGCGAAAGAGGAGATAGTTGAAGGCAAGATCAAGGTAAAGGACGCGATGGCGAACTGATCCGGCCTCCGATGATATGCATCTGAACTTGAGCACGAACGGCATTTTGGCAGTAACCACGGGGCTCTGCGCTATTGCATGGGGCATTTGGGGGCTCACGCAATACATTTTCGATTCCTTTAGCATCGGCCTGGTCTTTTTCGGATCGGGCTTCATTATTTTCGGGATCACTGACGGTTTTAATGACCAGACGTACCGCGGCCGGATCCTCTTCAAGGTCGGGATACTGATCTTCATCGCGGCCGCGCTAATTCTCGGATACTTTTTCATTAAGCTCATCTGATAACCAATGCTTGAATTAAAGGACATTACAAAGACATTTGGCGACGTCGTCGCCAACGACGGCGCGTCGCTGAAGGTGGAAAAAGGCACGATACACGCGATAGTCGGCGAGAACGGCGCTGGCAAATCGACAATAATGCGGATCGCGTACGGATTCTATACGGCAGACAGCGGAGAGATATTCGTTGATGGTAAGAAGGCGGAGATCTCTAATCCTCACGACGCGATAGAACTTGGTATCGGGATGGTCCACCAGCACTTTATGCTCGTGGATACGATGACGGTCGCAGAGAATATCATCCTCGGAGCAGAAACCGGATCCGCGATCGGGCTTGACCTGGACGAAGCGGCGAAAAGGATCCGCGAACTTTCGAATGACCTCAAGCTAGGGATCGATCCGAACGCGATGATCGAAGACCTTTCGGTCGGCGAGGAGCAGAGGGTGGAACTCTTGAAAGCACTGTACCGGAAGGCGCGCCTGCTGATTCTTGATGAACCTACCGCAGTCTTAACGCCTCAGGAGGTGAAGGATTTCTTCTCCATCCTGCGACGCATGAAGGACCAGGGCGAGACGATTGTGATCATCACGCACAAGCTTGAAGAGGTGCTCGCAGTTTCCGATCACGTCACCGTAATGAGGGACGGAAAGGTCGTCGGCGACGTAAAGACCTCAGAGACGAACAAGCAGGAACTCGCGAAAATGATCGTCGGAAGGGAGGTTTTGCTGAGGGTCGAAAAGACTGACTCCTCTCCCGACGGTTCGGTCCTGGAGATATCGAACCTGTCAGTGGGAGGCAAACATGGCAGAGCTGTCGAGGATATCTCGCTTCAAGTACGTTCAGGTGAGATTGTCGGCATCGCCGGGGTCGAGGGAAACGGTCAATCAGAACTGATCGAATGCCTCGCTGGCCTCGTTCCTGCTTCAGACGTGTCCGGACGAATTGATTTCAACGGCAAAGAGATCACAAGAGCTTCAGCAAGGAGGCGAAAAGAACTAGGGATCGCGCACATTCCCGAAAACCGCCATAAACGCGGGCTTCTCCTGGATTTTGACTTGGCGGAGAATGCGATGCTGGGAGTCCATTACAGGCCGCCGCTGGCGAACGCGGTCGGTCTTCTGGACGGCGCGGCGATAGAAAAGAGGACCGAAGAGATCATTCACGACTTCGACGTCCGGCCTCCGAAACCGCATCTTCCCGCTCGCTCGCTTTCGGGCGGCAATCAGCAAAAGCTGATCATCGGCAGGGAGTTCGAGCTTGATCCGAAACTGCTTCTGGTTTCACAGCCCACGCGAGGCGTCGACATCGGCGCGATCGAATTCATACACAGGAAGCTGATCGAGATGCGCGACCGGGGAGCGGCGATCCTTCTTGTGTCCGCAGAGCTTGAGGAGGTTACCGCGCTCGCGGACAGGCTGCTGGTGATAAGGGAAGGCGAGATCGTCGGAGAGGTCGATCCGAAAACGACTTCGGTCGAAGAGATAGGGCTGATGATGACGGGAGGACAATGAACAGTTATCAACGATCATCGATCAATGTTCAGCGCCGGGATTGGCCCGTCCAGAGAGGCGTCAGAAGCCCGACGGTTAGGGAGGACTAGCGACACATGCTTGGGAACCGGATGCTCACTACTTTATCCCGTCCACCGTCATCTTCCCGCCGCAGGCGATCCGCACAAACGCGGACGGCTTCTTTCCTTTTCCCGACACTGCGTCTGTGAGCTTTGTCTCGATCGGGTTCCACTTGTCTTCGCTCAGGAGGCATGGTCCGATCAGCTTGTAGAACTTGGTTCCATCAACGAAATTAAACTCGGGTTCCTTCCTCATCTCTTCTTCCGCGTCTTTCACAACTGAGCGCATTGCAGTCATTGCAAGATCGCGAGTTTCATATTCGAAGACCATCAACACGACCTTCGCATAGGTGTCAGGCTGGACCGGCTTCTTGGAACTGAACCGGAGGATAGTCAGCTTCTTTAGACCTTTCAGATCCTCGTCGTCGTTGGCAAGTGTGTTTTCTATCTCTTCGGGGGCGTTTGCGGTAAATTCGGTGAGGCTCTTTGAGAAGTCTTGAAGCGACTTGTCCTGAGCCGCGGCAGGGCAGGCGATGAGAAGAACGCCGAAAAGCAATATCAGAATGGCTGGCGATGGTCTTTTCATTCTGCGACGAACTCCCTTACCTTTGAGATCGCACGTTTCAGGTTTTCCATCGACGTCGCGTAAGAGAACCTGACGAACCCGTCAGCCCCGAACCCGGCGCCATCCGTCGTAGCGACAAACTTCGAACCCAAAAGACCTGCGGCGAAGTCTGCGGAAGATTGATACCGGTCTCCCAATAGATCGCGGACATCGACGAACGCGTAGAAGGCGCCCTCCGGCATTTCAACCTTAAACCCTTCTATCTTCTGTAGTTCCGGGATCAAATAGTCGCGCCGTTTCTCATATTCCTCGAGCATCGAGCGCACGGCGGCAGTTGAACGTTCCGTGTCTTCAAGCGCCCTCGCACAGGCATATTGCACGAACGAGGTCGGATGCGAAGCGGAATGGCTTTGGAGTTTGGTCATCTGTCGGGTCCATCCCTCGCCCGCGATAGTGTAGCCGATCCTCCAACCGGTCATCGCATAGGTCTTTGAGAAAGATCCGGCGACACACACATATTTCCTCAACTCGTCCGGCACCGCTGCCGAGGTGAAGACCTCGCCCGGAGGATATACAAAGAGCAGGTAGCATTCGTCCGCCAGCACGTACACGTCATTTTCTGCGCAGACTTCTATGATCTTGACCATCTCGTCCGAAGGGATCACGCGTCCGGTCGGATTGTTGGGCGAGTTGATGATCAGAAGTTTCGTCTTGTCCGTGATCCGGGACCGAACCTCCTCAGCGGTAAGCACGAAATCGGTCTCTTCTGTATCTATGAATACGTTCACGCCACCGGCGAAATTTACGATCTCAGGGAAGGTCACCCAATACGGTTTCGGGATCAGCACCTCTTCGCCCTCATCGACGATGGTATTGACGGCATTGAAGAGAGCCTGTTTTCCTCCGCAGGCGGCCGCGACCTCGGCGGGCGAAAACGTCGAGCCAAAGACCTTGGCATAAAAATCCGCGATCGATTCCTTAAAGGTCTTCAGGCCTGCTGTTGGCGTATACTTGGTGATTCCTTTTTCCAGTCCTTCGGTCGCATAGTCCTTTATGAACTGAGGCGTATCGAAATCCGGCTCTCCGACGGTCAGGTCGATCACGTCGTGGCCCTCTTCGCGAAGGCGTGTCGCGACCTGCGCTGCCTTTAGCGTGGACGATCCGTGCATTTTCAGAACATGCTTTGAAAAAGGTGTCATTTCCGGTTTTGCTGCCTTGCTTTCCATTTCGGTATTCTGGGTCCGATCGCTACTGGCCCGTCTTCTCCCGCATTTTCTTTTCAACAAGTTCCGGGACCAGCCCGTCGACACGGCCTCCAAGCGTAAAGACCTGTTTCAGAAGGCGGGAGCTGACATACGAGTATTCTTCGGCCGCCATTAAGAATACCGTCTCGATCTCCGGTTCCAGGCGCCTGTTCATCAATGCCATTCGAACCTCGTAATCGTAATCGGAAACCGCCCGTATGCCGCGGACAATCGCGGTTGCCCCCTTTTGTTTCGCGTAATCCACCAGAAGGCCCTGAAAGCTCTCGACTGCCATGCGGCATTCTCCGGTATCAGTGGACACCAGGACCTCGGCTATCATCCGGCATCTTTCCTCAGGCGTGAACATGGGATCCTTGTCGGGATTGTTCACGACCGCGATCACCATCTCGTCGAACAACGGGACGCTCCTTTCGATTATGTCGAGATGGCCTTTTGTAAGCGGATCGAAAGATCCGGGAAAGATAGCTCGTTTCATTTGTTGAAGTGCCTGCAGTCGGGACGCTCGTTGCTCAGCTGGA
>JAHEEZ010000288.1 GCA_024640445.1 Acidobacteriota bacterium
ATGGGAACGGCGGGTTACATGTCTCCCGAGCAGGTCCGCGGAGTTCCGGTAGACCACCGCTCCGACATCTTCAGCTTCGGCGTGATCCTGTACGAGATGATCACGGGCAAGCGGGCGTTTCAGGAGGAGTCGCTGGTAGAAACGATGTCCGCGATCGTCAAAGAAGAGCCGCCTGAGATGACGGAATCAAACCCGAACATCAGCCCGTCTCTGGAGCGGATAGTCCAACGGTGTTTGGAGAAGAAACCGGACAGGCGATTCCAATCGACAGCTGACCTCGGTTTCGCTCTCGAATCATTGTCCGCGCCGTCGAGTTCTTCCGGGGCCAACATAACGGCGGCTGCGCTCGATTCTGAAACCGACAGTTCAGGATGGAAGATGCGAATCCCTTGGATCACAACTGCGGTGTTGGCCTTGATCCTTATTTCGTTCGGCGTGTGGACATTCTTTGCGCCGGCTGCGACCCCGCCTTCATCTGTCACGCTGGACGTCGCAGCTCCGCCCGGCTGGACTACGAACCTGACAAGTGCACTTTCGCCGGATGGTTCACGGTTGGCGTTTACGGCCGAACAAGAAAAAAACAAGCCTTTTTTGTGGATTCGAACCCTGACGACCGGTGAAACTCAAATGGTTGAGGACTCAGAGGGTGCGGAAGAGCCATTCTGGTCGCCTGACGGGGCTGAAGTAGCGTATTTTACGGAGGCTCGTCTTCTAGCCGCCAACGTTGCTACCGGCCAGTCGCGTGTCATTTGTGATGTCTCCGGGGCGCGGAGGGGAGGGACGTGGGGTGCCGGAGACGTGATCATTTTCTCAGCCGAAATAGGCTTGCCTTTACGAAGGGTCAACGCCGACGGCAAATCTGCCCCGATAGATCTTCCGCAGCAGGGGTTCAGGCCCTATTTCTTACCTAACGGTCGAGATTATCTTTATGCCCATTCATTTTCGGGCGGCATTTCTATCGGCAACATCGAGACCGGTGAGATCAAAGTGTTACGGGAGGATGGAGCTGAGCCAAAATACGCTGACGGTAATCTCCTATTCGTTCTCAACAACGGGCTCAAAGCTCAACCTTTTGACCCCTTGTCTTTCGAACTCAATGGTGAAGCCGTGCCGATCACGGAGATCGGCACATACTACGGGGAATATGGCACGAACTTCAGTGTGTCCACAAGCGGCCTGATCGCCTTCCGAAGAGAAACAGGGATCATACGTGAGATCGCCTGGTATTCGAGAGATGGGACCCGCACTAAGGTAGGTGAACCCGGAACCTGGAGCAACCCGGCATTCTCGCCTGACGATTCAAAGATAGTCCTGGGACGGGACTCTGACATCTGGCTGTTTGACCCGGCTCGCGGCAGCGGTAGAATGTTCGCCTCGGGAAGGCCGACGGATGCATATTCCCCGATGTGGAAACCCGACGGAAGTGCGGTCATGTTTGGGAAGAAGTCAGCGGGTCTGATCGAGAAATCGCTGGACGGAGGATCCGAAGAAACGGTTATCGGACCAAAGGATTGGCTCCCCTATTACACCCAGGTAGCAAGCGACGGTCGGGCCATTGGTTTCAGATTACGTGACGGTAATCGGGACATATTTATCCGCTCCTCGACTAGTGAAGAAACATATTTCGCCCAGTCATCGATGAACGAAACACAGCCTGCGCTGTCGCCCGACGAACGTTGGATCGCATACGTCCAAAGCGAGAGTTCATCAGAAGTCAGTTCGGTCTTCGTCGATGCCTTTGCGCAGGGCGGACGGAAAGTCCGCGTTTCAGACGACGGCGTCCAGCCGAGATGGCGCCGTGACGGCCGCGAACTGTATTATCTTGCGCGCGACGGAAGTCTTATGGCGGCCCCGGTTGAGGAAGTTGGCGGGGCACTTAAGATCGGTACGCCACAGGTATTGTTCAAGACAAAGAGCACAGTCGGCGCCGGACTCGGAACCCGGGCTAACTATGACGCGACGCTCGACGGGTCTCGTTTTTTTGTTGTGGAAGAATCGAATGACCCCGGACCGGACACGGAGCCAATAACGATTATTGTAAACTGGCAGAGCATTCTGAAGCAGAAATGACATTAGCAGAAGGTTCGAAACTTGGAAGATACGAGATCCGCTCGCTTATCGGCGTCGGCGGGATGGGCGAGGTTTACCTCGCGAACGACCCGAAGATCGGCCGCGATGTCGCGATCAAGGTCCTGCCGGCGGATTTCGCCGCGGACAAAGACCGCGTTGCGCGGTTCGAGCAGGAAGCACAAGCAGCCGGTGCACTCAATCACCCCAATATCCTCGCCATCTACGATGTCGATACACAGGACGACGTTCTTTATGTCGTGTCCGAACTGCTTGAAGGTGAGGAGCTGCGTCAGCGTCTCGACGAAGGGCCGATACCTCTCCGGAAGACCATCGACTACGCTCAGCAGATCGTCAGCGGCCTGACCGCTGCGCACGAAAAAGGCATCGTCCATCGCGACCTCAAGCCCGAAAACCTGTTTATCACAAAAGACGACCGGGTCAAGATCCTCGACTTCGGCCTGGCCAAGGTCCGCGAGACGGACGGCAATTTCCACGGCTCCGAAGATGCGACAAGAAGAGCGCTGACGGATCCCGGAATGGTGATGGGAACGGCCGGCTATATGTCGCCCGAACAGGTCCGCGGGGCTCCGATAGATCATCGCTCCGATATCTTCAGCTTCGGCGTGATCCTTTACGAGATGATCACGGGCAAGCGGGCGTTCCAGGAGGAGTCGCTGGCAGAGACGATGTCTGCCATCGTCAAGGAAGAGCCGCCGGAGATGACGGAGTCGAACCCGAACATCAGCCCGGGTCTCGAACGGATAGTGCACCGCTGCCTGGAAAAGAAACCTGAGCGGCGATTTCAGTCGACGGCCGACCTCGGTTTCGCACTCGAATCGCTCGCCGCGCCGACAAGTTCGTCCGGCGACAGCCTGACGGCGGCGGTCAGCGGGATCGCTCCTGAAACCGAAAGTTCAGGGTGGAAGGTTAAAGTTCCTTGGATCGCAGCCGGGGCTTTGGCCCTTGCTCTTGTCGCGCTTACGGTTTGGACCCTTTTCATTCAGTCGCCGCCCCCCCGAGAGATCTTCACTCTCGACGTGGCGGCTCCTCCCGGCTGGTCGACGACTCCGACGAGCGCTATTTCACCTGACGGTTCGCGGCTTGCTTTCACGGCTGAACAAGAGTCAGGCAAGCCGTTCTTGTGGATCCGGGATATCGCGACCGGCGCGAGCAAGATGGTCGAGGACTCGGAAGGCGCGACCGACCCGTTTTGGTCGCCTGACGGCGCTGAATTAGCCTACTTCACTGAGAACCGCCTTCGGGCCGTGACCTCGGACACAGGCAAGTCGCGAGATATTTGCGATGTCTCCGGTGCCCGGAGAGGCGGGACCTGGAGCCCTGGAGACGTGATCGTTTTCTCTGCCGAAGCGGGCCTGTCCTTACGCCGAGTAAACGCCGACGGCAAATCGGCTCCGTCCGAGCTTTCGTATCGGGGTTTCAGGCCGTTCTTTTTACCCGACGGCCGGCATTTTCTGTTCGGCCATGGCGGTCGAGGCGGAATCTCTGTCGGAGATCTTGAAACCGGCGAAACCAAGGAGATAAGCCCGGACGGCAAGGAACCAAAATACGTTGACGGCTTTCTCCTTTTCGTTCTCGATGAAAGTCTCATGGCGCTGGAATTCGACCCGGCATCATTCGAGATAACCGAGGAGGAGCCGATCACTCTCGCGGACATTGGGAGGCACATTGGCGACCGAGGCACGAATTTCAGTGTGTCGGAAAATGGCTTGGTCGCTTATAGGAGGCAAGGAGAGAACATTCGAGAGATCGCTTTGTACTCGAGGGACGGGACCCGCACAGCGGCGGGCGAAGCCGGAACCTGGATCAACCCTTTGTTTTCGCCCGACGATTCGATGGTAGCGCTGGAGCGGGACGGGGATATCTGGCTGTTTGACCCGGTACGCGGCAGCGGTCGGATGTTTGCATCGGGGAGGCCAACCATCACCTTTTCCCCGATGTGGAAACCCGACGGAAATGCCGTCTTGTATGTGAAGTTAGGGACGGGGGTTTTGGAAAAGCCGTTGGACGGTGGATCGGAAAGAACGGTGATTGACGCAAAAGAAGGCTTCCCGAACTTTACTCAAATGACTAATGACGGCCGGGCAATTGGCTTCAGATTGAAGGACGGAAACAGGGACATCTTCATTCTCTCTTCGGCCGGTGAAGAAGAGTACTTCGCCGAGTCACCCGGGAATGAAACGCAACCCGCCCTTTC
>JAHEEZ010000070.1 GCA_024640445.1 Acidobacteriota bacterium
CAAGCCCCGCATAAAGGCTCTCAGTGTTTTCGCGGACGATGACGAGATCAAGTTCAGGGTATCTGCACGGCACGTTCGGAATAGCCTTGATCGGCCGCACGTTCGCATAAAGGTCGAGCGCTTTTCGAAGCCCTACATTTACCGAAGTAAATCCTTTTCCGATCGGCGTTGTAAGTGGCCCCTTCAGTGCCACCTTGTTTCGCTTAACCGAATCGATCAACTCATCAGGCAGCGTCGTGCCGACACGCTCCTGCGCGTGGGACCCTGCCATCTGGGACTCCCAGGTGATGTCAACGCCGGTCGCCTCGATCACCCTGACGGTCGCCGCGGTAATTTCCGGTCCGATCCCGTCGCCGGGGATGAGCGTGATAGTGTGTTTCGCCATATCTTTAGGACCCAGCAAGACTTTCTTATCGACTGATCAAGGAACATTCTATTCAAAGTCGCCGCGCAAAGCCATTGCGCCTGAGACTCCTTCTGCTTCTGAAACTTTAATCGCCCGAGTCCGTTTTAGAACAAAATCTTCTTAGATCTCAGTTCACTAAAAAGGAGCAATAAATGCGAAAGATATTTCTTACTGCCATGATCTTTTCCTTGTTAACCGTTCCCGGATTCGCCCTGAAGATCAAAACCGGCGAGGACGTCATCAAGGCGATGCATTCAAAGTATTCAGGCAAGTGGTACAAGACGCTGACGTTTGTTCAGAAGAACACGCAGTGGGGTTCCGATGGATCCATTACAAACTCTACCTGGTATGAGGCTATGTCTGTCCCTGGCCGGTTGAGGGTCGATTTCGATCCTCTCGATTCCGGAAACGGGATGATGTTCGTTGACGGCAATCAGATGATCTTCAACGGAGGCAAACTCGCCCGGAATACGCCGAGGATCCACGACCTGATGGTCCTCGGATTTGATGTTTATAGCCAGTCACCTGAGAAGACGATCGGTCAATTGAAAGAATTGAAATACGATCTTACGGTTCTGAGCGAAAATGAATGGCAAGGCCGGTCGGTTTGGGTCGTCGGGGCGGCCAAGGGTGACGGCAAATCTCCTCAGTTCTGGATAGACAAAGATCGGCTCCTTTTCGTCAAACTGGTCAAGGCAGGCGGCACGGAAGGAAAGCAGGTCCAGGAGACCCGATTCAATAAATACTACAAAGTGAAGGGCGGCGGCTGGGTCTCTCCGGAAGTCGAGTTCATTGTTAACGGCAAGAATACCTTCCTTGAAGAATACTCGGACATTCAGACTGATATCCCGCTCGACGAAGACCTGTTCAACCCCGAGAAATGGGCGAATGTCGGGAAAACTTATTTTAAGTTGAAGTAAGTGGGCGAGGGGAGAGATCGTCCGACACACTTCAGTTTGTCGAGGCCTCTTTGTGTCCCTGGCGCTTAGCGTCTTCGCGGGGGATCTTATTCCGAAGTGCCGGCTATGGGCCGCAGAAAGGGTTCCCGCCAAGAGGCAAAGGCGCAAAGGAAGAATTCCGGCGTCAGGACAGGATGTTCTACTTAGTTCAAATCCCCGATGCCTCGCCGAAGAGCCGTGCCGACATTCCGAGATCCTTCCGTGACGCCCGTGCCCTCACGGACCGCACTCCCCCCTGTTATGAATAGATCCGCGTTTATATTAAATTAGTACCTTCGGGTGATAATGAATGACGCTGGAAAATCGGATGTGCTTGTTGTCGGCGCGGGTGTGATCGGACTGTCGATCGCTCGCGCTCTGCACAAGTGTGGGGCGGGCATGGTCACCATTCTTGAGCGAGGCTCTCCCGGACGGGAATCTTCTCACGCTGCGGCGGGAATGCTCGCGCCTCAGGCAGAAGCGGAAACACCCGATGACTTCTTTCGTTTTTGCCGTGCGTCGAATGAACTGTATCCGGCCTTCTGCGCGGCACTGCTGGAAGAAACGGGGATTGACCCGGAATTTGACGATTCGGGCACGCTCTATCTTGCGTTCGACGAAAGTGATCTTCACGAATTGGGAAGACGCTATGAATGGCAATCCGCTGCCGGACTTCGGGTGGAGCACCTGAGCGCTGAGGACACCCACAAGCTTGAACCGTTTGTTTCGCCGGATTCGCTCGGATCGCTATATTTTCCTGAGGACCGCCAGGTCGAGAACCGCCGGTTGCTTTCTTCGCTTCTCAGTTACTGCGAGATCAACGGGATCGAGGTGATCTCCGGCGCAGAGGTGGTAACGGTCTCAGGCTTGAAGGGCATTGCCGACGGTGTGGTCTGTTCTGATGGGCGAAGATTCAGCGCCGGCTCGGTGGTGCTTGCAACAGGCGCCTGGACATCGTTCATCAAAGGCGCCGAGCCGTTGCAAGGCATTCCTTTGATAAAACCGATACGTGGGCAAATGCTGAGCTTTCGCGCAGCAAAGCAGTTGTTCCGTCACGTTATTTACAGTCCGCGGGGCTACATAGTCCCGAGAAGATACGGCAGGATCCTTGCAGGCGCAACGACAGAGGACGCCGGTTTCGAAAACAAGGTGACCGAGGATGGTATGACGCTTGTTCTCGATCACGCTTTGGAGATCTCGCCGAGCCTGGAAAGCCTTCCGATCCAGGAACGCTGGTCAGGACTGCGGCCGTATGCCGAGGCCGGGCATCCGGTGATCGGACCAGTCGGAGGCATGGAACGATTGTTCGTCGCCGCGGGGCACTACAGGAACGGGATCCTGCTGGCTCCGCTGACGGCTGAACTGCTTTCAGAGTTGATCGTGAACGGCGAAGAATCCATGTTTGTCAGGCAGTTTTCGAAAGGCGGCACCGCGAAGTTCAAGACGGTTTAATTACAGTATTTGGGATCCGCCATTCAAGTATGAAGCGAATTATTATCTTAGGTATCATCCTGCTCTCTGCGGCCGCGGTCTTTGGACAATCCGGGAGGAAAAGCCCGGAGCCTTCCGAAACACCGTCCGCGTTCGATGCCCTTTCTGTGCACGCTATGTACACTCAGGCAGTGAACTTCGCGCGTGACAGGTTCACCGAACTTGAACAGAAGAATGCCCCGTACAGCGAATCGCTCCACCTTCAGATCCTGAAGGAGCAGAAGGAACTCGCCGCGAAATACGCCGCGGCCGCAGCCGAAAGGAAGGACCTGGCCGGAACCGACCTGTATTATCTGGGCCGGCTTCACTGGCTTGCCACGAATGCTGACGATGCGGAAGTGGCTTTCGAGAAGTTCCTTGAAACAACAGGAGACGAAGACGGAGAGATGAAGCAGACCGCGCGCTCCGTCATCGTGGTGATGGCCGCGGAAAGAAACAACTTCGAAAAGTCGGAGAAAGCGCTGGCGGACTACTACGCGAACAAACCCGTCCGCGTATCCGAACAGGCGAAGATGGAAAAACAGGTTGCCTACAGCTACACGACGAGCGGAAGGTACAAAGAAGCCGCGCCGCACGCGTCGAAAGCCTTTGAGGCGACCACCTCTTTGCTGTTCGAAGAGGAATCCAGGGCCCGGGCGCTTAATCAGTTCCTGGACGCGGGCATTACCTCCTTCAAGATCGAGAAAGAGCTTGGCAATGCCGAGCTGGCTGAAGCGGTACTCGCGAAGCTGAAGAAATACGCTGCGACGGTCCAGTCGCACAGCATCTATTTCCGCGCCATAGACGAGAAGATAAAATATATGATCGAGACCGGCCGCAAGGCCTCGGCTCTCGCGTATTACACCGATTCCCTCATAAACGTTCAGAAGGACTTCAAGGACCTTTCCCTGCGGGCGACCGTGGAAAGAAACCTCAAGAAGCGCGAAGCGCATTACCGGATACTTGGCGAGCAGGCACCCGAGCTCGACACGATCAAGAAGTGGATTCCGGGAAAACCGGCGCCGCTCGCATCCCTTCGCGGAAAGGTGGTCTTATTGGATTTCTGGGCTACCTGGTGCGGCCCCTGTTTTGAAGCATTCCCATACCTCGCGGAATGGCATAAGACGCTGGGGAAGGACGGGCTCGTGATCCTTGGGGTCACAAGGTTCTACGGCCAGGCTGACGGCGAGAAGGCGACCGAGGAACAGGAACTTGCGTATCTTGCGAAATTCAGGCAAAAGGAAGATCTCCCGTACGAGTTCGCAATTGCGGACGGGCAGTCGAACCAGATCAGGTACGGCGCGCAGGCGCTCCCGACTACGGTCCTGATCGACAGAAAAGGGGTCGTAAGATATGTCGAGTCAGGCGCCGGAGAATCGAGACATGAAGAAGTACGGGAAATGATCAACCGTCTTCTCACGGAAGAGTAGCCGGACAGAGGTCTTTTGCGGCTAGCGATAGGAAGAATGGCTGAAAGAGGATTCAAGACACAAGAATTCTACGACCGGATCGCCGATGCTCATAATGTGGCGCTCAATCTGAACGGATATCGAGGTTCGGTCGCGCGCTACTTAAAGTCGATCGATCCCGGCATTGGGCCTGAATCGTACGTGCTCGACGCAGGAAGCGGGACGGGCATTGTCACGATGGGATTCTACTCTGCCGGTTTCAGTCCAAAGCGAACGATCACTTTCGATCTGTCGCACAACTCGCTCTCGCTCGGCCGCGATCAGTTCCGGAAAGACCGGAACACACCCGCCACGAAGATTAGTCCTGTCCAGGGAAACATCTTGAAGCTTCCTTTCGCCGAAGGGACGTTCGATCTGATTCTGTCGTGCGGCGTGCTTGAGTACGTCCCGCTCGACAACGGCCTGAGCGAACTGGCGCGCGTCCTGAGGCCGGGCGGAAAGTTGATCTTCATTCCCATCAAGCCCTCGATCGTGGGAGCCGTTCTGGAGTTCCTCTACAAGTTCAAGAAACATCCTTTGCCAGAGGTCCGCAGATATGCCGAGACCTATTTCCGCATCGTCGGTCACCACAAGTTCAGGATCACGGAAACGATGGGTTGGTCGAAGGTCGTATTCCTGCTGGAAAAGAAGTAAGAAATTCACAACGCCCCGTAACGGTTCATTTAATGTCACGCACTCATAGCAGACCGATGATCATCGCCCACCGGGGCTCTTCCCATATTGCGCCGGAAAACACTTTGGGCGCTTTCGAGCTCGCGTTGTCGGAGGGTGCGGAAGGGATCGAAATGGATGTGAACGTTACCCGGGACGGCATTCCGGTCGTTTTCCATGATCCCACTTTGAACCGGATCGCGGGAAGCGGCCTGCGCATCGCCGAACTCGATCTCGCGGCGCTTTCTGGGGTGTCGGTGGGAGACTGGTTCAACCGTCGATACCCAAAAAGGGCCGACAAGACGTACGCCGCTTTCGGCATTCCGACCCTGAAAGCGGTCCTGGAGCGTTTGGAAGGCTTCGAGGGGCCGGTGTTCGTTGAACTGAAATGCAGGGAAGCAGGCCTTCAACGCTGCGTCGAATCGGTTGCCCGGGTGCTTTCGGGTTCGCCTTTGTTCGGCCAGGTGGTGTTCAAGAGTTTCCTGCCGGATGCGGTGCCTTTGATCCGGAGCACCTGTCCCGGATTGTCCACCGCCGCGCTGTTCGCCCCAAAGGTGATGTCGATAATCAGGACGGAGAAGCGGCTTGTAAATATCGCCTCAGATCTGGGGGCGGACATGCTGTCGCTTCATTCCACCCTCGCGACAAGGAAATTGATGAAGAAGGCGAATCGTTCAGGGCTCAGAGTGGCGATCTGGACAGTCGACAATCCCAGGTGGATGAAAAGAGCGATGGAACTTGGCGTTGACGCCCTGATTACGAACAAGCCGACGAAGATGCTGCTCAAGCGGCGACAGATACTTCACAGGAACTCAATCACTGCCTGAGCATCCGCCCGTGCTTCTTGCGAAGGCGAGTGGTAGCAATTAAACTCGCCTTGCTGACCCTATTTAGAAAAACATACCAAAGCTAATTATCCGGAGAAGAAATGAAATACTACGACGACATAACCGCACTGGTCGGCAAAACGCCGCTCGTGCGGATAAATAACCTGACGCGTCAGCACGGCGTCAAAGGCCAGATCTTCGCAAAGATGGAAAGCCTGAATCCCGGCTATTCGGTCAAGGACAGGATCGGGATAACGATGATCGATCACGCTGAGGAGGAAGGAAGCCTTAAGCCCGGCGGCACCATAATCGAGGCGACTTCCGGGAACACGGGCATCGGCCTTGCTCTTACTGCGGCTGTTCGCGGATACAAATGCATCTTCGTGCTTACCGACAAGGTGTCAATGGAAAAGACGCGCTACCTCCGCGCGCTGGGTGCCGATGTCGTCGTCTGTCCGAACGCGGCGAAATCAGGTACGCCGGACCATTATGTAGATACCGCCAAGCGGATCGCGAAGGAAACTCCGAACTCCTTTTATCCGGACCAATACAGCCATCCGGCAAATCCGCTCGCCCATTACATGACGACCGGACCGGAGATCTGGGATGACACCGAAGGAAAGGTGACTCACTTCGTGGCCGGGATCGGTACAGGCGGCACGATCAGCGGGACCGGAAGATATCTAAAAGAAAAGAACCCCGAAATTCAAATTATCGGGGCGGATCCTTACGGTTCGATCTTCAAGACCTATAAGGAGAGCGGATTCGTGCCGGAAGCAACGCCGTATCTTGTCGAAGGTATCGGCCAGTGCGCTCCGACAGTAAACGCCGACATGCGTGTGATCGATGAGATCATCAACGTAACAGACCGTGATTCGTTCGAATACGCGCGGCAGCTTGGCAGGGTCGAGGGGATATTCTGCGGCGGATCGACGGGAACCAACTTTGCGGCTGCGCTTCAGGTCGCTAAGAACGATGAGGACGCTATTGTCGTCTTTATCGTTTGCGACACGGGAGAACATTACCTGACCAAATTCCATTCGGACGAATGGATGAAGGAGAAGCTGCTTCTCGAACCGCAGCGGATCACCGCCGGGCTTATTTCGGAAACGAAGACCTCCGGAGCGCCGGCCGAACTGATCTTCGCCACGCCCGACGTCACGGTCAGCGAGGCGCTGCAGATGATGGAAACGTCCAGTGTGACTCAGATACCTGTACTTGAGGACCGGCGGTCGGTTGGATCGCTTAAGGAAAGCAACATACTCGCCAAGCTCCTTGAGAACCGGGAACTTCTTAACTCCAAGGTTTCGGAAGTGATGGACGCGAGTTTTCCGGTGCTGGACATCGATTCGGGTTACGAAGAGATCAAAGCACGTTTGCGGGAAGCACCGGCGGTCCTGATCGAGGAATTCAAGCGGATTCGAAGCATCATCACGCGCAGTGACCTTCTCGATCTGCAAAAATGATCTGAAATCGGGGAGTCCCTTTTGGCAAGATCTCGTTCGCATCCGGTGTGTTAGCGAGATCTTTGCTTTATATAACTTTCTATGTCCGACACGATCCTGCTGATAGACGGAAAGGACGAATTCGCCCTCGACCGGGAACTGACGACCATCGGCCGCGCGTCGGACAACGCCCTTGCGTTCACGGAAGATTCGAACGTTTCCCGTTATCACGCAGAGATCGAGAAGCGCGGTCCTTACGAGTTTTGGCTGTCCGACCTGAACAGCAGCAACGGAACCACCCTTAACGGCGAGCCGGTAACGTTCGAGAAACCCCTGGGCGACCACGACATCATTTCTGTGGGCGGCTCGCAGACCCTTGAGGTTTTCCTGTTCGGGCGGCCGGAGGAAGAAAAGAGCGGCACAGGAGAGGATTCCGAAAGCGAAACGGAAGAAGGCTCTGGCGGCGATCCGGCGATCACCGAGAAACAGAAGAAATTGTCGACCCTTTTCATCGTCGCCGGGCTCGCGATCGGACTTGCGATAATTTCCGTGATAGTCGTCGCGGTCATTTTCGTTTCGAGCGGGGGAGGTGTGCTTGGCGGAGGCTGCGAAGCGGAAGCAAAGATCGCGAAACCGCAGAACGGCGACATTCTGAACGAGCCTACTGCCGTCGAGATCGAATTGAGCGATCCAAAGATCTGCATCCAGAAGGTGGTCTACACGATCGATGGTGAAACCGTCGCATCTTCAGAAGAGCCCCCCTTTAGCGCCTCGATAGATCCGAACAGCTTCCCGGGACTTTCAGACGGTTTCGACCACAAACTGCAGGTGGTGCTTATCGATTCGGAAGGGACAGAGATCCCGCAACCGGCGGAAATTGCGCTGAATTTCGATACCCTTGCAAGCGAAACACCCTCGCCGACCCCCGGTCAGCAACAGGTGCCGGGAAGCGACGGCCAGGACCAGCAACAGCAGCAAACGCAAAACGCCTCCGTTTCGCTTGTGGACACCAAGTCTATGACAGAGGGCATGATCCGCAAGTTTTCGGGCCAGGGTGAATATGTCACCGGGAATCCGGGCTTTTTGGAGGCGGTCAACAGGTTGACGATCGAGTATGCCGAACCGGGTTATTTTGAAAGAGCCCGAAAGTTCAGGGACGTCATCAACACCGAGTTCGTCCAGGAAAGGGGTCTCGACCCTCCCCTCGGATTCATCCTCGCGATGAGCCGGAGCAAATTCAATCCCACCAACGACCAGAAAGGCGCGGGGCTGTGGCGGATGGACAACAAACTGGTCCTTGAGTACCGATACAACGGGCTGTGCGGCGCGGAGACCATAGCGAGTGACACCCAGAGCTGTGCTTCCATCGCCGCTTCGAGTTATCTGAAGGACATGCTGCTCAAGGCTTTCGCCGGCAACACGGGTGATATAATCTACGTCATCGCGGCATTTGGAATGTCCCCCCTGGACGCTGCCCAGTGGAAGCAGACGCTGCCCGAAGACCGCAAGGACTTTTGGAAGGTGCTGGCAAGCGACCCGCAAAAACAAGACTCGGTCGCGAGATTTTTCGCTGCCGCCCTGGTTGCCGATAACCCGGGAAGATTCGGTCTGAAGGATGACAGACCGCTTTTGGAACTTTATGGCGGCGGATCGGCAGTGCCAAAGCCGGCATCCCAGCCGTGAAGTAGAAAGATGGACGAGCTTATCATCAGTTATTCCGATGAAAATGGAACCGGCGAGATCCTGGTCGACGGCGAACGGTACTCGTTCGGCCGCGGGAGCGACGCCGATCACCGTTTCGACGACAGCGGCCTGTCCCGTCTCCATGCGACCATCTACAGGGAAGGCGACCGGATCTGGATAGTTGACGAAAACTCTTCGAACGGCACTTTTGTGAACGACCGAAGAACGGAACCCGCCGGCACGCCTCTTCGGGACGGCGACCGCATCAGGATCGGCCACTTCACAAATCTCAAAGTCAGCCTCCGGCCGAAGGCGGCAGCCGCGCCCGCGGCCGTCTCTACGACGGTCAGCAGCGAAGCATCCGGAGCGGAAGAAGGGTCCGGTTTCCTGATCCCGGCGCTGATCCTCGGTTTTGCCGTTTTGGTGATCGGAGTATCGGCTGTCTTTATCGGCGTAAAGGTGCTGGGCGGCGGCAAAACGCCGAACGTCGTCACCGACACGGGATACGACGACAGTTTTCCGACTGACCCGGCAGATGACACCGCGGGAAACGATTCCAACAAGAACGATGCCGGCAACCAGAATTCCAACGGCGCGAACGGTACCGACCCGACGCCCGGTGTGGGCGACTCCGCGACCCCCGATCTTTATGCCACACCGTTTCCCGGCTCATCCACACCGGGCCAGAGCCTGCCGGTAGGTAAGACTTACCAACAGATGTCGGAAGCTGAGAAGAACCAGTATGTCAAATCAAAGGCGGAAGTGGTCTCAAGGGTGATCGGAAACAGCGGCAGCGAATCGATCCCTCCCGAGGCGGTCGCCAAGATCCGCAGCTTTCTTGACAGTTATGTCAGCCGGATAAGGTCCGCGAAGAACAACGACTGTTCCGGAGGCGGATGGCTGAGGAGTGATATGACGTCTGTCCTTGGCCGCGCGAAAGCCAATGCGCCTTTCATCATTCACGCGTTCAACGACAAGGGCATCGATCCGCAGGTAGGCCTCTACCTCGCGATGATCGAATCGGAGCACTGTGAATGCCTTCAGAGTTACACGGGACCGCTGGGAATGTTTCAGTTCACTCAGGCGACAGGCAAGCGGTACGGGCTTGACACCAGGTCAGGAGCCTCGCCTTCGAACCCGGACGAAAGATGTGAAAAGGAACCTGCGGCTAAAGCGGCTGCAGGCTATATGAAGGCCCTGACGGGAAGGATCGGGACCGGGCCGTTGAGCATACCTTTGGCAATCGCGAGCTACAACAGCGGAGAAGGCGGACTCGGGAAGAACCTGAGAACGGCATTGGAAGCGAATGAAAGTCAGGACCGAAGCTTTTGGACGTTGGTGGCGAACTCGGATAAACTCGCCGAACAATTCCAGCGCGAGAACATCAAGTATGTCCCCAAATTCTTCGCCGCTGCGATAATTGGTGAGAACCCAAGGGATTTTGGAATTGATATGCTTCCTTTGTCGCTATACACCAGATAAGTATATTTTGGGCTTTCGCCGCTTGCCCGTATGACCGACCTCTTCATCACCTACAAAGACGAGAGTTCAGAGAACCAAAGAGTCCGGATCGATCTGGACAAGTTCGTGATCGGAAGGCATTCGCAGTGTGATCTTGCCGTGCCGGATTCAAGGCTTTCGAGGCGCCATTTGCAGATCGAAAGGTTTGCGAACGTATTCGTGGCCAGCGATCTTGGCTCAAGCAACGGTACGGAGCTCAATGGCGAGAAACTTTCCGATCCAAAAGGGCTTGCAGACGGTGACATCCTCAACCTGGGAGGTTTGGAATTCTCCGTCGAGTTCGAGTCCGATGAGCCCGCTCCGAAACCCGCGGCACCTGCGGTTGATTCCGAAGAGGAATCAGAATCCGCGGCCTCATCTCCATCAAGCGGGTCCGCTACGGTTTCTTCATCTTCTTCTTCCGGAGGAGGGTCGATTTGGGGAAGTTTCTTCTTTATCGCGCCGCTGATGGGTGTATGCCTTCTGGTCGTGCTCGGGCTGGGAATCCTCATCTACAGCCTTGTCGCGGGAACGGACGACACGGACACCGGGACCACCGGGCTTTCGACCCCGTATGACGATGTTTATGATCCGACCCCCGAGCCATCAACCTCTCCGGGGACCTCGCCGGTCTCTTCGAATGAGACCATTCCGATCGGCGATCCGGGCGCGCAAACTCCCGTCGACATCCCCGTAACCCCGGCGGGCGACCTCGATGAGGAAGAACAATTCAGAAGGCTGGTCACGAACTTCATGCGCTCGATCGCCCTTCACGACCCCAATCCCGTGATCACCAGCGAGCCGCTGGGTTTGATCAAGAACAAGATCTCGCAATTCAGAGGGTCGACCTCGCTCGGGGCCAACATCGAAGACGCGGCACGTTCAGCGTCGCAGATCGAGGCTCTCGCAAAAACGAAGAATTTGAGGCCGCAATTCGTCGCGGCCGCGGCGCTCGCCAAACTTGGGGGCAATCGGGGCAGCGTTCTGGCCGCCGCGAACGAGATGATCGGTCCCCTAAGCGAACTCCGGATCCAGATCGGTGATGCTTTTGCGAACGAGTGCGTCGTGATCATCGCCGCCTATGACCAGGGCGCAGCGGGACGAACGATGGCGATGCGCGATACGATGAGAGATGTCGCGACCGACAATCCGGAAACGAGCTCAAGGAAGGTACGGACCATCTGGTTCCTAAAGGAGAAAGGAAAGCTGACTGATGCGCAGTTCGAGTTCGCACTTCGTTTCCTTGCCTGCGGCACGATCGCCCAGGACCCAAAATCCTTTGGTATCAACGCCCGCCCGCTCGCCTTCAATTGATCGATCCACTAAAAAGTTGATCCGGAATTCTTCCTCGCCGGAAATGGGGTTATCATCAGTCCATGAATCAAGAAACTGATTGGGTTGAGGGCAAAATTGCGCTCAAGATCGGCGGATTGCCGTTCGAACTGGAAATGACGGTGCCAGCAAAACCGGTCACTGCCCGTAGAATGCTGCCGGTCTTTCAGCAGATGTCGAATTCATTTGTCGGACTGAGCGTAGACGCCGCCGAAACCGCGGGCAGAAAGGTCTCGTGCAAGGCCGGCTGCGGCGCCTGTTGCCGTCAGCCGGTCCCTTTGGCTGAGGTCGAGGCATTTGCGATCGCGGCACTGGTTGAGGAATTACCGGAGCCGAAAAGAACCGAGATCAGAAAGCGATTTGATGACGCGTGCCGCCACTTCACCGAGACAGGTTGGTTTGACCGCTTGGAGCGTGTGGGTGAGTTGCCCCCGGATGAACGCCAAAAACTGGTAACGGAGTATTTTAGTGAAGGTATCCCCTGCCCTTTCCTCGAAGATGAATCTTGTTCGATCCACGAAAGCCGACCGCTGGCTTGCCGCGAATATCTGGTGACATCACCGGCTGAAAACTGCGCGCAGCCTAAAGCCGGCAATGTGGAAGGCATTCACCTCCTGGTCAAGCCTTCGGCCACCCTTTGCACGATCACGAAGACAGAGAACATGAATCCGGCAGTGAACTTTGTGCCGATGATCCTGTCGCTTCGCTGGGCCGGGTCGTTCGAAGAAGACGAATCAGGTCGCACCGGGGAAGAATGGATGGCCGAGTTTTTCAAAAACCTGACAAAAAGCGAGATCCCCGGATTCGGCGAAGCACCCCGCACGAACTAGTTTCGGGCCTCCGGATGACCCCGGCCCGTAACCTTTGTCATTGAGTTAAGACTTTTGCTATTTACTATTTACGACTTACGGATTACTATAATCGCAAATCGCTATGAGCAAGTATCGGAAAATCGTCTGGAACGAGGGGATGCTCCTGACTCCTCACCATTTCCAGCAATGGGATAACTATCACGAGGAGCTCCTGAACTCCCGGGTCCGGTCAATACTCCCTTTTGAATACGGAATAATAGATCTTCAGATCAACCGAGAAGCGATCAGCAACGGCGATTTTCAGATCACCAATTGCCACGCTGTATTGCCCGACGGGTTGATGGTGAACGTGCCGGATGCGGAAGGCGTGCCAGATCTTCGCCCGGTGGGAAACCATTTTCACCCGGAGGCCGAGAAACTGGGCGTGCATCTTGCGATCCCTGCCAGAAAACTCGGCGAAGCAAACTTCCAGGCGAACGGCGCGAACCCGGGTATCAACCTGCGTTACCTTCAGGAAGGCGCGCTGGTGAAAGACGAAACCAGCGGCACGAACGAGCAGCCGGTCGCATATGCCAGGAACAATCTGAGGATCATCTTTGACGATGAGTTGAGGGACGGATTCACATCCATCAAGATCGCTGAACTTGAAAGAACGCCGACCGGTCAGCTGAAGATCTCCGAGAATTACATACCTCCGGTATTGAAGTGCTCGGCTTCAGGCTGGCTCGTGAACATGCTCCGGCAGCTGGTCGAGATCTTGATAACCAAGAGCAGTTCTCTTGGCGAACAAAGGCGGCAGAAGAACGCATCGCTTGCAGAGTTCACGACCGCCGAGGTGGCGGTCTTCTGGCTGCTTCATACGATCAACTCTTCGATCCCCGTAATGTCGCACTTTTTTCGCTCACCACTCGTCCATCCCGAGGCCGTATATCTTGAAATGGTGAAGCTGGTTGGCCAGTTGCTGACGTTCTCTATCGAAGAGCATCCCAAAGACATCGTCAAATACGAACACGACGACCTTTATTACACCTTCAGCAATCTCTCCGCCCAGTTGCGCGAACTGCTCGAGACGGTGATTCCAAGCCGATGCGTTCCGATCCCGTTGGAACGGACACGCGAGACGCTTTATGTGGGAAGGATCGAGGACGAGAGGCTGTTCAAGGACGCCGGTTTTTATCTTGCCGTTTCCGCGAAGCTGCCCGAATCCAAGCTGATCGAAGCGGTTCCCCGGGTCACGAAGATAGGGTCACGGGACGTGATCGACACGATCATCGGATCGGCATTGCCGGGCGTTGTGCTGACGCACATCAATCCCCCTCCGGCACCGATACCCAGCCGGGTTGGTTTTCAGTACTTTATGCTCGACAGCATCGGACCGTACTGGGACGGGATCAAAGGTTCGAAGGTTATCTCGGTCTTCGTACCGGAAGAGATTCCGGATGAAAAGGTCGAGCTTTATGCGGTCAAGGGTCGTTAGCGGCAATGCGCACCGCCAATATCGTTTCCCGGTATTTAAGGATGGAACGCAGGTTCGAGTAACTCTATGAGTGACAATGATCGGAGGACAACCAGTAACGATCTAGTCAGGTTCGCAGGACCGATCTTCGATCTTGTGCTGCGCCTGAAGGCCGGAATCGTCCAGCCTTCGAATGAACTCCGCCCGAAGTGCGCGAAACTCCTTGACGATTTCGAGAAACGAGCGGAGCGATACCGGTTCAACCACAAGATCGTCCGCGTTTCAAAGTTCGCCCTCGCTTCCTTCATAGACGAAGTAGTACTTACCAACAATTTCCCGTTAAAAGACGAGTGGGAGAAATACGCGCTTCAGCTTGAGTACTTTGGGGAACAGCTTGCCGGCAACAAGTTCTTCGACAAACTCGAAGCAATGCTGAAGCAGATCAAAGTGACGGGAGACGCGGTCGAGATCTACTACGTTTGCATGCTTCTCGGATTCAAAGGCCGGTACGCGGTTTATGAACAGGACAAGCTTGTCGCGGTGATGCAGAAGACGGCGGATGCACTCGTAAAGATAGGGCGGATCAAGCCGACGGAGCTTTCGCCCAACTGGCTGGCAAACGACCAGCCCGAACCGCCCAAGAAGCGGGGAATGCCCGCCTGGGCAAAGATTTCGGCCGCTGGCGGTATGGCCTTTGCGGTCATCATTTACCTGTCGCTGTTCCTTGTTTCATCGATCCAGCTTAACGACGCACTCGACAAGCTCTTGAGATAGACGAGAAAAGGATTTGGGCAAAAAGCCCCGGCCGTTCACATCATTCGGCCATATGTTCATGCGTCTGGTGCGGCGCTGAGTTCATTCGCAATATGAATAACTGGCAGATGCAACAAATGAAGTTCGCGCTCGGGATCGGCGGGTTTATGTCGTTCTACGGAGTGGTCGGACTGATCGTTTGGCTCTCGGGCGACTATCTCGGATGGAAGCCGAGTTCAAGAGTTGTTGTCATCGCGCTCATTTTACTTACACTTCCATTCGCGCTGGTGGCGAATTATCTCAGGACGCGGGGCGAAAAGAAGAAGGAAAAAGAGGCCGCAACGGGCGATGCGGCCGCAAAGGCCGATGGCGGCGAGGGAGCCCAGGAAAAGGCCGTCAAGCCGGTGGCGACTTCGGAAGAACTCACAAAGGGAACAACCGAGGTAGTTCAGTTCCTCAAGACCTCAGACCTTGCGGCATCAGG
>JAHEEZ010000289.1 GCA_024640445.1 Acidobacteriota bacterium
GCGAACCGGCGTGTTTGAGCAGGCCGCCAATGTAATGCTTCGCCATCTCCGATAGTCCGGCATATTCTTCTCCTGCGAAAAGCGGGACATCATCCTTCCATAGCGACTGGTGGCAGTGCATTCCTGACCCATTATCACCAAACAAGGGCTTTGGCATGAACGTAGCCGTCTTTCCGTGCGCGTTAGCCGTATTCTTGATGATGTACTTGAACAGCATCAGATTGTCAGCCGTATTCAAAAGATTCGAAAACCTGAAATCGATCTCGCACTGTCCGGCCGTCGCCACTTCGTGGTGATGACATTCGACGTGTATACCGACATCGGCCAGAATCATCGACATCGTATTGCGAAGATCGATCAGCATGTCCGTCGGAGCAACCGGGACATAGCCTTCTTTCGCGCGAATATGGTAGCCGAGGTTCGGGTTAAACTCGTCGCCCTGCCTGCGGGCGTTCCAGTGGCCTTCTTCAGAATCCACGGCGTATCCCGCTGACTGCTTTTCGTTGTGATATGTCACATTGTCGAAAACAAAGAACTCTGCTTCGGGGCCGACGAATATGGTGTCGGCAATGCCCGTGAACCGAAGATAACTTTCAGCTCTTGATGCAACGGATCTCGGATCCAGACCATAGCCTTCCTTTGTAATCGGGTCCACAACGTTCGCTATCAAGCAGATCGTCGTCTCCTCTGCAAACGGATCGACCCAGCATCTAGATGGATCCGGGATCAGGAGCATGTCTGACTCATTGATCGCAGCCCAGCCGCGGAGGGAAGATCCGTCGAATCCGAAACCGTCTTCGAATGTATCTTCTGTCAATTGTTCGATCGGAAAGGTGAGGTGGTTCCAGGCGCCCACAAGGTCTGTGAAGCGTACGGAAACGAATCTCGCCTCCTGATCAGTTGCATAACTGATTATGTTCTTGGCGTTCATTTAATCTCCTGAAAAGGTTCAAATAGATTTGAGTTCCGGTCCGGATGAGGGCCGAAAGACGGTTTGAGAGCCGAAATAGAAAAAAGCATTCTACAATACGAAAACGCAACTTCAAAATCTGAAGCTGCGTTTCTATTCCAAAGATTGCCAAACCAGACTATTCGTTCAGTTCAAGCTCATTCTGCGAAACATATCCGACTTTCTTTCCGGAACTATCCAGAAAATTTATCCTGGAAAAGCCCTTGCCTGACCCAGCCGCCAGGAACTTCTTCATCAGGTCTTCCTTCGCAGGTTTTGCAAGTTTCTTCCAGGATTCATTAGTTACCGCATATGCAGTATTCTTGGTGATCCTTGCGGAAATGATGAAATTACCGAACTCCGAATCCGCGAGGTCCATTTCCTGGACCTCCCCGGATGCCAGGGAATCCTGTGATGAGAAAAGATATCCGCTGAAGAAGTAATAGAATCCACCAAAGAGAATAGTAAGCACAGTAGCGATGACGAGCTTCTTGTTCGCCTTGTACCATTCCGACTTTTTCCGAGCCATTTTGGACGTCGCGGCGCCAAGCTTTTCAACGTCAAACAAAGCATCCGCGGCACCGGACCTCTTCTTTTTCTTTCCCGCTTCAGCTTTCGCGAGCTCTTCGACCTCATGCGCTGAGAAAACCTTTCTTATTGCTTCGGAAATCGCGCTATCGCTCAGAAATCCGTACTTATCTTTGAGTTCGTCCGGACGTCTTCCACCATGCTCATTCTCAATGAGCTCGCAATATCGGTTTCCAACGGCGACGTTGCACTGGATGGCTGCCGCGACTACGTGCGGGGCAAAGAAGCTCTCATTCGCCTTTTCCTTGAAACCGTTCAATCGCGTGAAGAAGTCTTTCGACATCAGGTCGTCAAAACTATGGGACCGTTTGGCTTCTTCGATAAAATCCTGAAATCCCATCGCACCGAAGACAAGCTCTTGTTCTTCAGCATCTTCCGCGTAGAGCGGAATGCTTGACCATTCCTTGTACAGTTCCTTAATGTCCTTCTCCAACGCATCGAGGGGCATCGAGAGTTCCCTTTTGCCTTCTTCAGAGCTTACTGTGTAGAGCTTTGTGATCAGGAGGTCGAACTTACTGCGAACCAGTTCGGAATAGGGCGCATTCCTGTAGAATCTGGCAAGCGCCAGCAGTGCTTGCGTGCTCAGGCTGGGGATCGCTGAATCGCAGTATGATCGCAGGTTCTCAACCGATATTTCTTTGTCCCGTAGTGTCAACGCGGAATACCAATTCTCCGTTTCCTGCAGAAGAAGGAATTCGATCTCGGCGACCTCTGAGGAATTGGCTTCTTCGCCAAGTTGAAGAAATCTGTGGAGAGATTGTTTGACCCTGATGTCATCAAACGGAACCACGTTCATGGTGGTCTGCTCTTTTTCCACTCTTGTGATTATGTGGTCGACCATCTGAAGTGTCTTCACTTCTTCAGTCGCCCTGCGCCGAAAGTACTGCTTTCCGGATTCGCCGGTGTGATGCTGAGCCAAACTTGAGAATTCCTGGCGACGCTGTACTACAGGAGCACTTTCATCTTCACCAGGAAGAACTGCACCAGGTAGAACTGCATCTTCGTTTTGAAACTCGACCGGATCCTCCTCGTCGACGTCCTCTTCGATATCCCCCTCATACTCTTGCTCTTCTCCGCCAGGTTCTCCGAACTCAAACGAATCGTCAAATTCCTGAAATGCCGAGGCTTCGGCTTGCGACCCTTTGTTTCGCCCCCCGGCGAAGTTGCTGGGATTTGGCGCAGACGCGTCCAGCGCATACCCGCCCATCTTTCTTGATTCAATTACGGTTTCTTCAAGAAGATTTTCTTCTTTGAGTTCTTCAACGAGGTCTTCAAATAGGCTCATTTTCTTTGTTTTCGTTCGCGTGGAGGGTCAATCAGGAAACATAGCGGCCGGCTGGATGAGTCGACCGCCACGGGGGAGGGGGAATGATCTGTCTACGGAAAGATCTGGGTTATCTGTCCTGTGGCGTCAAGAGAGATCACATACGGCGTATTGTCGTAGCTGGAGGCCTTTGAGGCGATTACCGTGAAGTTGTCGCGCAGTTCGGCATTGGTTGGGGATGTCGGACTCATTGTGAATGTGTAAATGCCTCGCTGGACTTCCGTACCGACGGTAGTTCCCAAACGATTGTTCTCCGCCGTATTGAGTTCGGGAAGTCTTGCATATCGCCCGTTTGCCGTATAGAAGTTAACTTGTGAAGAAGAAAATGTCTTAAGGCTTGCGTGTGCGCTGCCATTCTCTGCAGCTCCAACCGCTTTCAACAGATGAGGGACCGCGATCGAGGAGAGGATCATTATGATCACCGCCACCAATAGCAATTCTATGAGAGAAAAACCTTCTTGTTTTCTAGACATCTTGCTACTCCCTTCAGCACCACTGCCCGTCAATACTGACAATTTTTGACACATTTTCTTGACAAGTTATGGCATTTTGACCGATGTATCTCGGCCAGCCTTCTAAAAGATCTCGTTATAATAAGGGCTCGGGTCCGATCGCTCTGATCAATGCCGGGCCTTATTGATGCTGGGGTGCAATGTTTGTGCCACAAAAAATAGACGGCACAATTAGAAATCTCCACAAAATTCAAAGGAAATATGTTAGGCTCTAGGTTACGCTTTTAGCTCAAACAGTAGACATCGATCTTGGCCTTTCGCAGACGATCGAAAGATTCCTTGACCCAAATACCTTCAGCAATTATCAAGCGGTCCGCAACGTCTTCGATCACACCGTTGCAACCGATTAGCGTATGGCCTTGCCTGCGGGCCGGGAATCGGGTTTTGTTGCGAGATAAAGGCCCGTTTGCCAAAAGCGGTAAATTAATATAAAAATTAAGTTTTTTGTCCGACAAAGAATTTGCATAGAACAGCGTTCTATCGGAGTAATTATGGTAACCAAGAAAAAGTCCAAGTCCTCAAAGTTCCTAACAGTTCCCACACGCCCCATCCCTGTCGACCGCGACCGTTCGGTCGCCGGACTGCTTGAAAAGATGGAAGGCGCCGGCTTCGGCGCACGACAGATGGCGGAAGCGCACAGGATCTGGATCGACATGCTCGATGATAACGTGACGATCTTTTTGTGCGGCACCGGAAACCTTATCCCTGCAGGCATGCGAAGACTCTTTGCGTACATCATCAAGAACCGGTTCGTTGATGTATTGGTGTTGTCCGGCACAGTGCTTTTCCATGACATCCACGAAACGCTGGGAAGAAACCATTACCAGGCACATCCGAGCATGACCGATGCTGAACTTGAAGCCTCGGATGTGACGCGCCTGG
>JAHEEZ010000290.1:0-3479 GCA_024640445.1 Acidobacteriota bacterium
GGCGGTCTTCAAAGAAGACACCAGCGCCTGGATGTTTTTCAAATCACTTTCTCCGTACGTCCGGAAGACCTCGGAAAACTGGGTGATGAGCGCTAAGAGAGAGGAGACCCGTCAACGGCGCCTAAGCAAACTGATCGAATTATCCGCCAAGGGAGAAAAGGTCTTTTGAGATCCGACCGCATGCAGAAGATCTGCTGACCAACATTTATCACGCCCTTAACCTCCCCTTTACAAAATTGAATTTCCGATAACAAAATCTAATGCCTTTTGCGTGTGCAGAATGCTAAAAATCATTCTGAAGTAAACAATTATCGGCACGAAAAAGGCCTTTTCCACAGGCTTTTCCACAACAAATTGTGGAAAATTCGGGGGCTTGAAACGGTGCGTTGCATTGATGTATCATTGTTGCACTTCTAATACAATGATCCTCGAACTCGACAAACTCAAACTGGACATCGATGAGATCGCGGCGATACGCAAGCTCGAAAGGCGCCGTATCAAGGTGCATTTGAAGAGCGGGCAAAACTTTACTTTTGAAGGACAGGAAGCGGAACTGATCTGGGACCTGTTCGAGAACGAACGCAAGACGACGGGGATGGGAGCAGCGTAGTCAATTGTCAGGGATCATGCATCAGGTATCAATGGTTCCGGTCTGTCAGACTACCCTCATGTTTCGCCAGGATCCCGGATTTCACTGGAGCGCTGCATGCCGAACATATTGATACCTGATCCCTGATCCCTGACACCTGATCAGGCTATTCTCAAATTTCTCTTCTTCAGAGGAAATCCGCGGTCTGTTTCTTTCAGGACCATTGGCTGGAACAGTTGGGCTCGATGCGACGCGTCGGCGGAAACGGCGGCGAAGTTCCCATACAGTTCCCAGCCCGAGGTTAGCTTTTCATTCACCTTGTCCGAGAGTTCAGCCGGAGAATCGGCGGCGACGATCTCATATTTCATATGAAGTCTCCTTACCTTGACGCCCTTTTACTGCCGGGATTGATCGAATTGAACTGCAGGGAGCTGTGAAACGAACTTTCTACGAGAACATACATCATCACCGTCACCGATTCAATGATTTTCCGGTCTGGATCGATGAAAGCCTTGACTGGACGATGCTTCGGAACTAGGATTCTAGGGCCAATCAGCATTAATAAGGAGAAATAAAATGGGTAAAGCCAAATCAGCGGAGTTGTTAATTCAGTTGTATGACCTAAGAAGGGAGGCGACCATGCGCGAGGCGCGAAAATGGATCGGGACATTCAATCCCAAGAGCGCCGAAGATGTCGCCAAGACGATGATGGACCCGGATGTCGGCGGTTATTTTCGAATGGTGATCTCTTACTGGGATATGGCTGCCTCTTTCGTCAATCACGGGGCGATTGACGCCAAAATGTTTGACGACGCGAATGGCGAACATCTGTTCGTTTACTGCAAACTCCGCCCGTTTCTTCCCGCGATGCGGGAAATGTTCGGAATGGATGAGTGGTTGGCGAACCTTGAAAAGGTGATCACGGATCTTCCTGACGGTGCCGAACGGATCGCCAGAGTGGAAGGCTGGATCAGGGACTTCAGTAACAGCGACGCCGCTGAAGAAGCGGACTCCTCAGCGCAGGCCGGCTAAGAGAAAAAAGATGAGCCTTGAATCATTGTTCGAACTTGAGGGCCAGTGGTCGGGAATCTACAAACTCTGGTTCTCGCCCGCTGAGCCGTACCTTGAATGTGAAACCACGGCGGGCATCAAACGCGGCATCCGCGGAACGTGCGTCAAGATCGCCTACAGCTGGGTGTACGAGGATAAACCGCAGGAGGGGCTTATCATCTGTTCGTTCGATCCGAACCGCGAACTGGTGAGAGCAGCTTGGTTCGACTCGTTCCATATGGCGAACGACTTCCTGGAATGTGAGGGTTCCTCTCAGGACAGCAAGGTGAGTTTCAAAGGATCTTATGCCGCGCCGGTCGGACCCTCATGGGAATGGCGGACGGTGCTTGAGCAGGCATCCGGCGGCGGATTCCGGATGACGATGTTCAATATCCATCCTGACGGAACCGAAGAACTCGCGGTCGAGGCTGTGTACAGCCGCACTTGAACCCGGACCGAAAGATTCTCACAGGATAGACAGGATATTTAGGATTGTGGCTTGGCGAAAGCCGGGATTAGTTTTGAATAGTGGTGCGCAAAGTAGAACTTCGATGATCCGGATTCAAGACCGTTATCCTAATTATCCTGTCTATCCTGTTGATTCTTTGCCTGCCCGCTCATAGTCACCCGCGACACGCACAACAACACGAAAACCAGTCCGGTCAAGATTATCGGCGGCGGAAAAGTCAAAAAAGCCATCACCGCAAAACAGACGCCGTAAATAAGAATGCTGATGTTCAGCACGCCCTTCATCGTTCCCGGATCCAGATCCTTCCTGAGCAAATAGAACAAAAGAATGCCTCCGAAAAGGTAGATCAAGGCGAAACAGGAACTGAGCGCGGTGAACAGATCGAACATCGTCGGACTGAAGCCTGCACCCATGTCCCGCTTGTAGGTCGTGAAAAGACTTATCAGTTCTTTTTCGGTCTCGTTTTCCGCGGTAAGCGGCATAAAGAAACTCATTGAATGCGCCACGGCGGTTACGATCTGAAGTATCGCCGTTATCTTGATCCAAGATCTGTAGTTGTTCATAGGAGTTTCAAGAATTGACCACAAACGGATCGGATCATCAAAGATAACTCCAGGCTGTTTCGCCTCAAAAAAGAGAGAGATCTTCCTTGATCCTTTCTTATTTGTATCCTATGTTCTTCGCGCCCTTGAGCCGTCGCCGGGGACAGCCTTTGATCGTAAACTCCGGCCCATTTTCACGCTCAACCTTCAGCGTGAAGCGCCATCCTGTTGCCTTCTGAATCCATAAAGAAAGCCATGTAACCGATCTCTTCGCTGATCTGGGTTTTCGGTATCACAATCTCGCCGCCGGCCGCCTCGATACGGTCGACCACCGCCTGAATATCCGGGTTGGCGTTCAGGTAGATCGTCACACCGTTCGCCATGGGGGTATACATCTCGTGCTGCATCAGGGCGCCGTGGACCTTGCCATTACCCATCTCCATCGGGAACGCTTCCATCCTGAACTCAGGCATCTGCATTGTCTGCATCTCGATATCGAAGATCGTTTCGTAGAACTTCTTAGCCCTGTCCATATCGGTCACGGGAATCTCGAACCAGTTGACGGAATTTGAATTCTTATCCATATGATTATTCCTCCATAATGAATTTTTCGGTGGGCTGAATGATACCTTCTCACCGCGAGATTCCCAAGAAAAATCCGATCACCGCGAAGTGGATCGTGATATATCCGCAGTTTATCAGCAGGTATTTCAGCGATCTTTGTTAGAACAGACCGATAATCGTGAATGGTGAATGGTGAACTGTGAATGGTGAATGGTGAATGGTGAATCGCCAGGAAAATGACTTGAGCGCAGGCGTCCCCGCCTGG
>JAHEEZ010000290.1:3489-4249 GCA_024640445.1 Acidobacteriota bacterium
TTATCAGCAGGTATTTCAGCGATCTTTGTTAGAACAGACCGATAATCGTGAACTGTGAATGGTGAATGGTGAACTGTGAATGGTGAATCGTCACGAAAATGACTGGAGCGCAAGCGTCCCCGCCTGGCGTGAGCGAAGCGAAAATGTCGAATCGCCCACCAATATGGATCGTGATAGCGTGACTGGCCGCCAAATCAAGAGCCGCAGCTAGTCGTTACAATTCGTCTTGTTGTAGATCACATCGAAACCAGTTTCTTTGCCGTCTTTTGTGGCCTCGACGCGGGCAGTCAAACCGTCTTCGCCCGCCTTCTTGTAAACGAGCCTCTGAGGAAAATCGTGTTCAGGATTCTCAAAAACGGCCTCGCCGTCTTTCAAAGATGTCAGTTTGAAGGCAGCTTCCTCCTGGCCCGAGGGAATAGCGACAAAGTAGATGTCGCCCTCCTTTTCAATGATCCTGAGGAACTCGTAAGCTGTGATCCTCCCGTCTCGGTATGATCGAACGGTCCCGATCATCATTCCCGCCGGTTTGCTCCATTGTTCGATCGTGTACCGGTTCCCGTCTTTTTGCTGTTTCCAGCATCCGGAGAACCAGGCCAGGTCGCCGACTGAAGGCTTTTTCGGCTTATCCTGGGCCGGTGCGGCGAGTGCAAGAGCGGTAAGCAATGCGGACAAAATGAATGCGCGAATCATCTGTGGGTCTCCCAGGATCTTCTTTTTCCAACCCGTAAACGGGTCGGCTAAACAGTAAACGGGTCGGCTA
>JAHEEZ010000291.1 GCA_024640445.1 Acidobacteriota bacterium
CAAAAAGAGCTCCTGGACGACAACGAAGTCCTTTCCGGCAAGATCTGCTTTCGCAAGTTCGTCGTTCTCCAGGCTTCCGCCGATCAGAATCGCATCGCACTCGGAAGCGACTTCCGCAACAGATCGTCTGCCCGGCATCATATCGTTCGCTCCCACCGAATTGCTGTAACCCGCTAGCGGATGAAGCAGAACATTCTGATCCTTGTGCTTCAGGGGAAGCTGGGCGGCAATTGCCTGCGCTTCGGGACCCAGTTCCTTGCCGAACATCAAGACAATGTCACCGTCTGTTCCGTTAGCCGTTTCCCGCGCCGACACTATCTCGGAGGCGTCGATCCCCATCTTTGCCGCCGCCGATGCGTCATTCGACGAATCCGCGAGCGCGAGTACGAAAGCCTCGACCGTTCCGGGATTCACGTGGATGAACTGCGACGCCTGGTGAGCGAGCCTGCTTGGAGTGTCGTTTACCAGTATCAGGTTCGCGCCGCCGTTGCGGACGGCCTGTCTGATCTGCTTCGCTGTCAGAGGATGCTCTTCGTCAACATCGCCGCCGATCACTATGATCGTTTTCGCGAATCGTATCTCCTTGTGCGAACAGAGCGGCGCCGACATGTTCTCGAAAAACGGCGTCAGATCGTAACTGTCTGACAAGGCGTGGTTTGCTGAATCGAGGCACTCGTCCGCAATGCGTTTCAAAGTATGAACCGACTCATTGGTCAAACGCGATGAAGCGATGACTCCGGCCCTCTTTGCCGATTTGAGCTTCTCCGCGGCGAAGGCGACTGCGTCGTCCCACGTAGAGGGGATCAGCTTTCCGCCTTTCTTATATCTGATCAGCGGCGTCCGGATCCTTTCACCGTGATTGACGAATTCGTGGGCGAACCTGCCTTTGATACAAAGGAATTCGCCGTTGATCCCGTTAACGTAGCGGTCGCGTGCGACGATCCTGTGAACCTCGCCCCCCCGCGATCCGACTGAAAGCTGACATCCGTCGGAACAATAGGTGCAGGTGCTGATAGTCTGATCCAGTTCCCAGGGCCTGGTCGCGTGTCTGTAAACGCCGTCGAGAAGCGTGCCGGTAGGGCAAACCTCAATGCAGTTTCCGCACTGCGAACAGTTGAGCCATCCGCCATATGTACCGATCACCGTGCTTGCGCCGCGGTTTCCGGCTTCGATCGCGTCCTCGCCCATCCATTCGTGACATACCCTTGTGCAACGCTTGCACAGGATGCACCGCTGCTGGTCGTTAGCGACGATCGGCGAGAGGAACTTTTCAGGATGCGCGTTCTTCGGTTCATTGAACCGCTCCTCGACATCGCCCCAGTCGAAGATGACCTCCTGCAGCTCGCACTCGCCTCCGCGGTCGCAGACAGGGCAGTCCAGAGGATGGTTGGCAAGGAGGAACTCGCCCATCGCCCGCTGAGCCTTTTCGATCTCCTCGCTCTGGGTTGTAACGACCATGCCGTCGCGGCAGGCGATCGTGCAGGAAGCCTGCAGTTTTGGCATTTTCTCAATGCGCACAAGGCACATGCGGCAGGAAGCCTGAAGCTCCAGATCGCTGTAGTAACAAAACGAAGGGACTCCAAATCCTTTCTCGTTTATCACGTCGATCAAAGGCCGATTGCTCTCGACCTCGAATTCCTGCTCGTTAATCGTTACTTTTACTAGTTCTTCCGCCATTACAATTCACAATCAACCGTCCGACTTTGTAACTTTCTTCACTTTCTTCGCCGGCGTCTTCTTCACTGTTTCTTCAACGGCCCCTTCTTTCGGAGCTTTGTGCTTCCTGTTATTCTTGGGTTTCGGTCGCGTGTTGCCGAAACTCCCGGCAAAGATCTTTCCTCTTTTTGATCTCTTGTCTCCTTTTCCCATAATTTTTTACCTCGTGCAGTATTCCTTAACAAAAACTCGTTCGCGGCCTTATCGGATCCGAGGCTAAGCAAACATTGTTCGCCTTACCAAACTGAACCCGAACTGCTTACGGCCCGATCAGTTGCCGTTATGTATCAAGTGCTTTTTGAAATCTTCCGGGAACCTCTTTACCGCTCCCTGTATTGCCCACGCTGCCGCGTCACCGAGCGGGCAAAACGACTTGCCCTCGATATTGTCGCAAAGGTCGAGGATCAACTGGGCGTCTTCCGGCCTGCCGCCGCCGGCCCAGATCCTGTCGAATATCTTCACAAGCCAATCGGTCCCTTCGCGGCAGGGGGTGCACCATCCGCATGATTCGTGTCTGTAGAACTGGGTCAAATTCCTGGTCGAATCGACCATGTCAACCGTCTCGTCGATCACGATAAATCCGCCGGAACCCACCATCGAACCCGCCACGACGAGTCCCTCGTAATCCAAAGTCACATCCTTTCCAATAATCTGGTCCGCGCGCATCGCGTACACACTCGAGCCTCCGGGAATGCATGCCTTCAAAGCTTTGTCGTCGCGAAGCATTCCGCCGCAGTCCTCGAGGATGAACT
Organism: Acidobacteriota bacterium; assembly: GCA_024640445.1. Lineage (GTDB taxonomy): Bacteria > Acidobacteriota > Blastocatellia > Pyrinomonadales > Pyrinomonadaceae > Aridibacter. The sequence goes on from JAHEEZ010000291.1 coordinate 2,469, forward strand.
TCTCCATATCGTGATAGCCCATCGGAAGTTCATACACACCGGGCTTCTTCACGTGGCCAGATACCGACCACAACTTCGTGCCGCCCGATTTCTCGGTGCCCAGTTCCTGCCAGGCCTTGCCGCCCATCTCGATGATCTGTGGAATCGATGTCAGTGTCTCAACGTTATTGACCACGGTAGGGCAGGCGTAAAGGCCCTCGACTGCGGGAAACGGCGGCTTCATGCGCGGATGTCCGCGGAAGCCCTCAAGGGAGGAAAGGAGTGCGGTCTCTTCTCCGCAAATGTATGCACCCGCCCCGGTGTGTGTGTAGAATTCGCAGCTGAAATCGCTTCCGAGAATGTTCTTTCCGACCAGATTCGCTTCCCGCGCTTCCTCGATCGCGCGGTTCATGAGGTCGATCAGGTAGTGGTACTCGCCCCGGTAGTAGATGTAGCAGGCCTCTACCCCGAGCGCGAAGGCGCCGATAAGCATTCCCTCGATCAAAGCGTGCGGGTCGCGTTCGAGAAGATACCTGTCCTTAAATGTCCCCGGCTCTGATTCGTCAGCGTTGCAAACGATGTATTTGGGTTTTGGCGAGTCGCGCGGAACGAAACTCCACTTCATCCCGGTCGGGAAGCCCGCGCCGCCGCGACCGCGCAGCGCAGAGGCTTTCACCTCGTCGATGATCTGGTCCGACGTCATATCCATCGCCTTTTTGAGCGACTCGTACCCGCCGGTCTGTCTGTACACATCGAGCGTGTGACCGTTCTCAATATGCATCCGCTTTAGCTGAAGCGGTTCGCAACCTATCGCCTTGATTTCCATTCTCTTAGACCAGACTCTTCGCAACGATCGCGGTGTCCGTATATTGCTGAAAACGTACTGCTTTGCCTTCCTTCAACGTCCACGCATGAGCGTACGGGACCGAAATGCTCTTGCCTGTCGCCAGATATTTGCCGGTGTACGTACCCAAAGCGACGACATCGTCTCCGCCGTCGATGATCTTGTGGGGAACCGCGCTGAACCCTTCCCACTCACTGCCCAGCTTCATGAACACGTTCTCAAGGACCGCGTTCGGACCGTGATAGGTGCCGCCGTAAGGGAAGCCCTCTGCCTCCGTCCATTCGACATTCTCGTCGAGAGTGCCGAGCACAGCAGGAACATCGCCTCTTCCGAATGCCTCGTATAGTCCGCGAATTACGTCGCCGCTGCTCATATTTATTCGCACCCCTCGATGATCTCGTCCAGCTTCTCTTTGGTCAGGTTCTCGTGATAGTCGAACCCGATCTGCATCATCGGCGCCGTCCCGCAACTGCCCAGGCATTCCACGCGTGTGACCGTAAACTTACCGTCTTCAGTGGTTTCGCCGGCTTTGATCCCAAGTTTCGAGCAGATATGATCCGTCAGTTCCGGCTCGCCGAGGATCTTGCAGGAAAGCGTCTTGCACATCTGTATGTGGTGCTTTCCGACCGGATGCAGGTTGAACATCGAGTAGAACGTCGCCGTTTCCCATATGTCCGTGACTTCCAGATCCAGGAACTGCGCAAGGAAGTTCACGCCCGGGTTGTCAATGTATCCGCGCTCGCGCTGGATCACGAACAGAAGGGGTATCAGCGCCGAACGCGAGCGGTCCTTCGGGTACTTTCCAAGATGCGACCGCATCTCCTCGACCACGGCTTCGGGGAACTCCGCCACCTCGTCCGTTACTTCGATCTTGTTGGTGTAATCTGTTGCTACTGTTGCCATTTGTCAGGTATCAATTGTCATCGATCATTGATCAATGGAAAATT
>JAHEEZ010000292.1 GCA_024640445.1 Acidobacteriota bacterium
TCAAGTTCAGTGTCTTGAGTCAGATACACTTCGCCCATTCCGCCCTTGCCGATTGAGGAGAGGATCTTGTAATGGGAAATTATCGTGTCTTTTTCAAGTTTCATAAAACAAAAATGCGGAAACACTCACGTAGTAAGTGTGCTGACCGTTCGCCCTTACTCCGTGCGGGCTTCTGCAAGAATCACTCCGGAAAACCTATCTTTTTGAGTAGCTCCTGATATTCCGGCTCATCCTTCAGAAACTTATACATCGGCAGTCTTTTCAGATCCACCAAACCAGGTTCGCGTTGTTGATAGGCTTTACTCAGGTATTCGAGGGTTTCTTCTTTGTCTTTCAGGTCCGCATAGTTTCCTGTAAAATTGCCATATTTAATAAACGCATTTGGATCTTTCTCTAATCTGGTATTCATCTCTGCGAATAGACGTTCCAAATTTCCCCGCGTCAAACCATCGAGACCCTCTTTTCCTAAATATCTTGTTGAGCCTGGATGCTGGCTTCGGTGGCTCCGAATTTTTTCATTCCGATCCACAATTGCTCGATGGCTTCCCGTTCCATCCCATTCTCCAAATAAACCCTGAAGAGAAACTCCTGCCCAAAAGGGCTATCGGGAAACATCTCGATAAACTTTTTAGTCTGATTCATCGCTTCATCATATTTTTCCGCAGATATCAGGACGCGTATCTTAGAGTTGTTTGACACCAGATCGAAGGGTTCGAGTTCAATAGCTTTGTCAAACTCTTTAACAGACTCATCAAGTCGTCATTGTAATTTCTACCGCATTCAGGGCATCGTTTCATCGAATTAACTCATTCAAATCATTTCTCATTGCTCAGCATGATCGCGTCGCGGGAGTAGTTGCCACGCGAGATCGCAACCTGTTTGCCGTCGCGGGAGAGGCTGAACGAAAATATGTAGCCGTCCTTGAAATCGGAGATCTGCTTCGGAGCTCCGCCGGCGAGCGGCTGGCTCCAAAGATTGGCGATGTTGTTCCGAACCTCGTTGTAGATAATGTTCTTGCCGTCCGCCGACCAAATAGCAGATGTACTGGCGGTGGGGTTATTCTGAATATTGAACGTTTTTATCGGGGCTCCACCGTCTATTGAGAGGACGGCGATCTTATCAGGACGCTGGTCCGGTGTGACAGGATTTTCGAGGTGCATCGCGACAATGAATTTACCGTCCGGCGAGACAACCGGAACGTAGTATCTTCCCTCGGCTATCCTGATCGGTTCACCGCCCTCGAAGGGGACCTTCCACAGGCCGAGCGTTTCTGGATAAGTCGAACGAAAGATCACCCATCTCCCATCCGCGGAGAATATCGGATCGAAATCGGCCAGCCGTTCAGTAAGTTTTCTTGGCTTGGAACCGTCTATCCCCATGATCCATATCGCATTTTGTCCGGACCTGTTTGAATTAAATGCCACCCACTCTCCGTCAGGCGAGACCGCCGGGAAAGCGTTGCTGCTCGCATCGAAGGTTAATTGCTTTTGCCCGGTGCCGTCCGCCGCCATTATCCAGATGTTTGCCTTTCCGCGACTATCGAGAAAATAGACCAACCGCTCGTCCGGTGTCCACGCCATACCGATCGCGCCCTCGGAACCCGCTTGGACGATCTGGATCCCTTTATCCATGGCCGAGACTGGTGCAACCCATGCACTTGCAAAACGATCGAGCTGTGCAGTCACTAGTTTGCTTGAGTCGGCCGTGAGGCTAATGTTCCGGTAATCGGTCAGGGTGGTCGTAACCTGCCTTTTTTCGCCGTCGGCGACCGAGAGCTGCCAGAGCTGCCGATACGAATCGGTAACGGCACGCGCGACCATGATCAAGCTCTTACCGTCACTCGTCCACTCGACCCGTCCGATATAACCCCAATCCGTCTTAGTTAGCGCCGTTTCCTTGCCGGTGCTGATATCTACACCTATAACCTTGGAGTTCAGGGCATCCTTCGCGGTCTTGGAGTTTGTCGCCGCGTATTCAGACCCGCCAACCGTAGCGGCTATGGTCTCACCATCCGGAGACCACGACGGGCCCGTAAAATAAAGTGGATAAAATCGTTCCGGGAGCTTGCGGGTAGCCAGCACCTTTTCGTCGGTCCCGTCGGAATTCGCCGTCAACAACGCGCTCTCGCCGTCGTTTGGAAAATCTCCCCTGACAAACACGAATTTCTTGCCGTCGGGCGAAAAGCTTACGGGACAGTCCACGCGATCGATGATCTTCTGAGGGGTGCCGCCCAGGGCAGGTATCTTGTAGAGCACGCTGAACCCGCCGCCCTCACGAATTGCGTAATACAGATCGTTGCTGTCCTTGGAAAACGTGATACCCCAGTATTCGACAGCCGAAGCGGGGACGACCGCAATGTCGTTATTGGCGCTTGTCTGCCTTACAAACAATGTCTGCTTTCCTGAGTCACTGACAACGTGAGCAAAATATTTGCCGTCCGGCGAGATCGCAGTTGAGATGACCTTGCCGCTATTGGTCATCTTGGTGATCTTTACCTTTTCAAATAGAGCCGCCGAGCCAGATATGGCACCGCCAAAGTACTTGTAAGCCCCGTAACCGCCGCCGATTACAAGAACAAGCATTATGACCGCCACGATCGCCTTACCCTTACTCTGTTTAATTCCGCTTACTGAAAAGCCAGGACCCGATGCGTTCGTTGTCAATGCCGGGGATCGCGTGCTGATCGCATCGGCCTGTTGGCTTACGGAGCCTCCGGCGGACATCATCATCGTTTCGGCACGGTTAGGCGGAACCGTAGTGTCAAACTCAACGCTGCCGTCATCCAACTCACGCCTCAGTTCGCGCAATTCGATCGCCACATCCTTGATCGTCTGATAGCGTTCTTCAGGGTCCTTAGCCAGACAGCGGCGGACGATACGCTGCAGATCGTTTGGGGCCTCGGGATTGAATTCCTTGATCGGTGGCGCCGGTTCGTAAATTATCTGGTGGAGCGATTTAACGACTGAATCGCCCTCGAATGCACGGTGTCCGGTGGCCGTCTCGAAAAGGATGCAGCCGAATGAGAATATATCAGAGCGGTTATCGATCTGATCGATCTTTCCCTGTGCCTGTTCGGGCGACATGTAGCCCATGGTTCCAAGGATCATCCCCGGCTGCGAATGCTGCGGCAGCAGAGCTGTATCGGCTTCCTCCTGATCCGTGGAAACGGCCTGAAAATCTCTCGACTGGACAAGTTTTGCAAGGCCGAAATCGAGGATCTTCGCGTAGCCATCGTCCGAGATCATAATGTTTTCAGGTTTCAGATCGCGATGCACGATGCCTGCCGCATGGGCCTTCGCGAGGCCGTCGGCAACCTGAGTGAGATATTTCAGTATTCGCTTCAGGTCGGTCTTTTCTCGGTGTATCTTGACGCGCAGTGTCTTACCATCCACAAACTCCATGGCGATAAAGTTCATCGAGTCCGATTCACCTATCTCGTATATGTGAGCGATGTTCGGGTGGTTGAGAGCCGCTGCCGCCTTGGCCTCCTGCACAAAGCGGTGCATCCGTCCCTTATCCGCGGCAAATTCCGCGGGCAGAGTCTTAATCGCGACCTTTCGATTGAGCTTGGTATCCTCGGCGAGAAAGACCTCGCCCATTCCGCCTGCCCCGATCGCCGAAATGATCTTGTACTGATTGATAATTGTTCCGTTTTCCATCTCTATTTTCTCATTCCGCCGATCAAGACGGCGTCCTTTGTCTGCGCGCCGCGTGAGAAGCCGTTGGGATTCCCCATCCTTGAGGATGTCGAGCCGTAGCGGGATTCGGTTCTATCCTCGAGACAAAACAATTGCGAGGGCATCGCTTCAAAAAATTCTATTCCGGCAAACCCATTCGATTCAGTATTGCAGCGTAACGCTTGTCGCTCTTGAGTGAACCAAAAATCGCGTCCCGCCTTATCATCAACACCAGTTCAAAACCGCGGCTTTCTACATCTTTTCCTATCCATTCAAAAGCTTTGTCTTTATTACCTAGCGCCGCATATACTTCGGCGATCTGGACCCCAACTGTTTTCTCTCTTGCATAAGCTTCTTCCAGTTCTTTGATTATCGCTAAAGCATTCTCCGTCTGCCCGTTTTTTGCATAGACAGCTCCAAGGGTAGAAAACATCCTACGGATCTTTCCATTCGTTAATTCGACCGCCTTTTTCGCTTCAGCCAACGCATCGGCATTGCGTCCTTGTTGCAGATACACGCACGTCATTAAATTAGGTGCCCCGGGGAAATTG
>JAHEEZ010000293.1 GCA_024640445.1 Acidobacteriota bacterium
GCGCAGTTTGATCAGTTCGTCGCGCGTCACGCTTCCGGATACGTCCAGCGCGAAGACGACCGAGAGCGGCCGGTCGGAGTCGTTCTTCTTTATCGGCTTGAAGAAGTCTATCTGCCTGTCCTTGCCGTCGACCCGGATCTTGAAATCCTGCATCTGCAGGCCGCGAACCGGATTGCCTTGTTTGTCGGTGACCGAAACCTCGAACGAGATCAGATCGGTGTCGATGCGGATGACGTCGTCTTTGTTCTGTGCGTTGACCGGCGGGATGAGCACTCCGAAGAGTACAAAGATCGCGCATACGAAGGCGGCGGCATGGAACCGGGATCTAAGCGGCGCACCTGTTACTACGGCACGGACTTTCATATGAATTTGTGGACGAAGACTTCCGATATGGGAATTATAGAATAACGGCCCGGATAAGCAACGGAATCGCGGAATTTGCTTTTGTCGGCACCCATCCTGTATGATTTTCCACGTCTTAAAGCCTTATTTTATGTACTACGCAATTCGATCCGATAACGATAATGACTGACGCGGCTTGAACAGAGATCTTTGTTCAATGCCTTTCGTATGCGGATTTCGAAAGGCGTTTTTTATTTTTGGAATAACTATCTTTCCCGGCTGACGGGATGATTTCGGTAAAGTTTATGTTGGATTCACTTGGGGGACTTGAGAGGACGCACACTTGCGGAGAACTTCGCTCCGGCGACGTTGGAAAAGCGGTCGTGCTTATGGGCTGGGCCGCGAAGAAGAGGGATTTCGGGATCTTCACGTTCATCGATCTGAGGGACCGCTACGGCCTCACACAGGTGGTGGTGAGCGAAGAGGACGCCGAAGAAGCGCATACCAAGGCGAAGCACGTGCGGGGAGAATTTGTGGTCGCCGTGAAGGGGACCGTGGTCGCCCGGCAAGAGGGGACGGTCAATGACAGGCTTCCGACCGGCGAGGTCGAGGTCCGCGTTAGTGAGATCCTCATTCTTAACGAGGCGAAGACGCTTCCGTTCGAACTCGAGAAAGCCGGCTCGCAGAACCTGGCAAGCGAAGACCTGCGCCTGAAGTACCGCTACATTGACCTGCGCCGAAGATATCTCCAGGACAATTTGAAGATGCGGGCGAAAGCGCTCAGAAAGATGCGCGACTTTATGGACGATCAGGAGTTTATCGAGATCGAGACGCCGATACTCCTCAAATCCACGCCTGAAGGCGCCCGCGACTTCATAGTCCCTTCGAGGATCCATCGCGGGAAGTTCTTCGCGCTCCCTCAGTCGCCGCAGATCCTTAAACAGATCACGATGATCTCCGGGCTTGACCGCTACTATCAGATCGCGCGCTGTTTTCGTGACGAAGACCTCAGGGCGGACCGCCAGCCGGAGTTTACGCAGCTCGACATCGAGATGAGCTTCGCAAATCAGGAAATGGTTTTCCGAACGATGGAGGGCGTGCTCAACGAGGCCTTTTCACTTGTTGATGGCGACCTGGAAACACCGTTCCCGCGGATGACCTACGCGGATGCGATGCGCCGTTTCGGAAGCGACAAGCCCGACCTGCGGTTCGGAATGGAATTGATCGACCTCTCCGCGGAATTTGAAGGCACGGACTTCGCGCCCTTCGCTTCAACGCTTGACGCCGGCGGCGAGATAAAGTGCATCGTCGTTAAAGGCGGCGCCGATTACTCGCGCAAGATACTGGACGGCCATCAGGAGTTCGTGAAACGATACGGCGCGTCCGGGCTCGCCTGGATCAAGCTTGGCGATGAGACGACGTCATCGCTTCTGAAGGTACTCGGTGAGCAGACCATCAGCCGGCTCGCAGAGGCCGCGGGTGCCGAAAGCGGCGACGCTGTCCTGATAGTCGCAGGTAGAAGGTCGGTAGTAGCGGCGAGCCTTGGAGCTCTCCGGAAAGAGGTTGCGAAGAACGAGGAGCTTATTCCTGCGGGCGTCTTCAGGCCTCTTTGGGTCACCGAGTTTCCGATGTTTGAATACAACGAGGAATCCGGCAACTATGACCCAATGCACCACCCGTTCACTTCGCTTTTGGACGAGGACGTGCCGATGTTCAAACGTGCGATCGAGGACGGAGAAAAGGAACTTCTCGGCAAGATACGCGCTGTCGCGTATGACATCGTGATAAACGGGTATGAGATAGGAAGCGGATCGATCCGTGTGCACCAGAGGGACATTCAAAGCTTAATATTCAAAGCACAGGGACTTACCGCTGAAACGGCCCGTGAGCGTTTCGGGTTCTTCCTGGAAGCGCTGGAATACGGCACACCTCCGCACGGAGGATTCGCGGCGGGGATCGAGCGGCTGGTAATGCTCTTGTGCGGAACGGACAATATCCGCGATGTTCTTGCTTTTCCAAAGACGGCATCCGCTCAGGACCTTATGATGGACTCGCCCGGTTGGGTCGATGACGCGCAACTTGAAGAGTTGGGCATTGACATAATCGAACGGGCGGAAGAGAATCCGGCGTAGCAGCGGGAGATTGTAACGATGTATTGCCCAAGGTGCGGACAGGAGCGAATTGAAGATCGTACGATCTTCTGCTCCAGGTGCGGGCTTCTTCTCGATCACCTCGAGGAAGTGATGGAGAACGGAGGCGAGCCGCTTTTCGAGAGCCAGGTTGAGACAGGGTTGTTCGGACGGATCTTTTCCAGAAAGAACGTTAGGATAGTGGCGCTCCTCTGGTTCATATTCGCCACGATTCTGCTCCTTCCGATAATGGCGATAATGGGCGCCCCCGAAGAGGTACTCGGAATAATGGGTTTGATGGGTCCGGTCGGCGCGCTGACGTTACTGCTCCTGTCCTTCTTTATTTCGAAACCTGTGACAAGGGGACCGCGGAGGAAAAGGCGAACGGAAAAGAACTCACAGGCCAATGCTGAGCCCAGAGAGCTTCCTCCCGACCGTACGGTATATGCGTCGGACTTTGTGCCGCCTCCAGCACACGGCGAAGAAGACGCGAGGTTCGCGAGCCGCCGGCCGCCTTCAGTTACGGAGGACACGACCCGACACCTGAAACTCAACGACGAAGAATGAGGACCTTGAGATCGGAACGAACCCGAACAATATCTGGTAAAATGTCGTAAAGTTTTCTGCAATGGCCAAGAAATTCGATACAAATCCTCTTGACCCTTCATTTCCTGAAAAGGTAAAGGAAAAGGTCAAGCAAAAAGGCACAACCCCGCTTCACGGAGGAAATGGGAAGACCCGCCAGTTTGCGGATCCGGCCGTGACCGAGGAACAGACCCGGCGTTTCAGGGAGGCGGAATACGGCGGCTTTGATCCGATGTACGGACAGGAAGGCTATCAGCCGACTGCTTTGTACAAGGAGCCTGAGCCGGAGCAGCGTTCGCTTAAGATCGGGAACATAAGTCTGCCGGAGAACATACTCACCGCGCTTCCCTACATTCCCTTTTCGGTAATAGGGCTTGTGGCCGGCATCATCGAGCTGATCTTTATTCCAAAGTCTGAACCAAAGGTCCGCTACCACGCCGCCCAGGGCGTTGCCGCCCAGACTGCCATCTGGATCATCTCGGCGATTCTGGGGACCATCTCGTTAGGCTCAGACTTTGCCGGGACCGCAAGTTGGATCTTCGGTCTGGTCACGACCATCATGCTTCTCGTGTTCGCGTTCAAGGCGTGGCAAGGCAAGCCGATCCACATAGAATCCGTCGAGAGCCTTACCGACTGGCTGGAAGAAAAGATCAAGCCCCAGAATTAGTTTCATTCGGATTGGAGAGATCTATATGTTTTGTTCCGTCTGCGGCACTCAAAGCGCGCCCGGGCTGAAGTTTTGCAAAGCCTGCGGTGCAAGGATGGCGGATGACAAGAATGAGGTCCGCAACTCGGTCGCGAAGACATTTGCGACCGCGACTGTATTGACCGGCGCGTTCGGGATCATCGGCTTCATGATAATGATCAAGTCGTTCCTGGAGAACGGCGGTTTCAATTCGTCGTTCATTCTGCTTATGTCCGTCGTTTACCTCGGCTCGCTGGGGTTCCTGAACTGGTTTCTTGTAAGGCAGGTATTGAAATTGACGGGGATCAAGGCCGATGAGCGGGAAACACGTATGGATGAGATGCGGCAGTTCATACCGCCCGAGAAGGCGAGGCTTGAAGAATATCGCGAACCTGCCTCAAGCGTGGTCGATAATACGACCAGGGACCTCAACAAGATCGCCGTTGAACGCGACTAGGGACAAACGACCGCAATGTCATTCGC
>JAHEEZ010000294.1 GCA_024640445.1 Acidobacteriota bacterium
TCATTTTCGGCGATGCGAACATGGCGCTCCGCCATGGCATCCGTAACCGGCTGATGGACGGGAAGACGAACATTACTCTCAACCTTAAGAACGTCGGTTACCTTGATTCAAGTGGTATCGGCGAATTGATCTCGGCGCTTACCGCGGTCAACCGGCTTGGCGGCCGTATGATTCTGCTCAATCCCGGTGATCGCATTCAAAAGCTCCTGGAGATCTCAAAACTCACGAAGATCTTCGATATCGAGTACGACGCCCGGGTGGGGGAGTAGGGGGCAGCGGCTTTTCCTCGCCCAATGCGCGGTCGGCGGTCGCTGAACGGGAACGTATCAGGTCGGTTCGCGCGATGCGCTCATCGCAACGCTTAGCGTTGCTCTTAACGGGTAATGCCAGTCGGGTCCACAATTGAACGCGCCTACCGGTCTCCTGCCTTTCACGATTCAGCATTTACCATTCACGATTGACGATCTACGCCCTCCCTCACGGTCGGGCTACGGACACACCATTCACCAACTACTATCTAAGGACTTATGCCACTCTGCCCTTAGTGCTCCATAACGCCCGGCATCCGAGGCCAGAGGCCGTGATGCCAAAAAAAGAAATACCCGGCACCAAAGAGCCGGGTATACTGACATTCAAACTGGACCAGTTTTCCAGGGCAGGTCAAGTCCCAATACACATACGAAACTGCCGTTTGGCAGGACTAATTTGAGCGATGATCTTGTTGCGGTAACGAGAATCAGTAATCCCGCAAGATCGTTTTGGTTTTACGGTTATCTATCCGCAACAGAGGTGCGATTTATGAAAACACTTGTCACGAAGGTATGGGACGCGGTTGTGGCTGGTAAGAAGATTTGGACGAAAGCTTTTGCCGTGTGGCTGATCAGTATGTTTTCGGCGTTTCTGTTCGCGCAAGGTGGTGAAACGACAAGCAGACATCGGATTGTTTTGCGTAATGTAACCGTGATCGATATGCGAAGCGATCAGCCGCAGACGAATATGACGGTGGTGATCTCGGGCGATCGGATCGAGCAGATCGGCAAGAATGTCAAAACTCCGAAAAACGCGGACGTCATTGATGCGAGCGGCAAATATCTGATCCCGGGTTTGTGGGATATGCACCATCATATGTTCAACAACATTTCGCGGGCGGGAACCGATAATAAAGAGGATAATTTCCCACTCCTGATCGCTAATGGCGTGACGAGTATCCGTGATATGTGGAGCGATCCGGACGATATACAGCTGGCCCGGCAATGGAACAAGGAGATCGCTGACGGCACGACGATTGGACCGCATATCTTCGTCAGCAGCCGGATCGTCGACGGTGTGCCGACATTTCTGCCGAATCTGTTGGGCGTTAAAGATGCGGAAGAGGCTCGGACCGCGGTCCGGTCATTAAAGAATTCCGGCGCGGGTTTTATCAAGGTCTATTGGAATCTTACGCCGGAAGAATATTTTGCGATCGCCGACGAATCGAAAAAGCTCGGGATCGAATTCGCTGGACACGTTCCGTTTTTGGTTAGTGCCAGAGACGTTTCCAACGCCGGACAAAAGAGTATCGAACATCTGACCGGCATTTGGGAAACCTGTTCGAGCAAGGAAGACGAACTTCGCAACAAAGAGTGGACCCCTGAAGTTGGTGAGGAAATGGCCGCGACATACGACCCGAAGAAATGCTTTGAACTCTTCAAGCTTTATGCGAAAAATCAAACATACAATGTTCCGACCGTTGTTCTGCATCGCGGGCTGGCATTGTACGACGATAAGGACTTTCTAAATGACCCCGGCTTCAGGTACATACCGGCCTCCCAAATGAAAGAATGGACTAAGTCGGAGCAAGTCGACAGATTTCACGATTTCCCCACGCGAAAGCAGCTTTTTTCGAAATTGCTTGAGGTGGTCGGGGAGATGAATCGTGCCGGCGTTCCGATCCTGGCCGGAACGGATAATAACAATCCGTTTGTTGTTCCCGGATTTTTTCTTCACGACGAACTGGAATTCTTTGTGAAGGCTGGAATGACACCGTTTCAGGCGCTCGAAACAGCAACGATAAATCCGGCAAGATATTTTGGCTTGACCAAAACCCAGGGATCGATCGAGCAAGGAAAAATTGCCGATCTGGTTTTGCTCGACGCAAATCCGCTCGAAAATATCAGCAACACCAAGAGGATCTTTGCGGTGGTCGCCAACGGAAGATATTTGCCGAAGGAAACTTTAGAAAAAATGCTGGCTCAAGTCGAAAGATCTGCGAAAACAAAATGAATTGGCGATCGAGCTATCTGGTTCCATTCTGCTGGTTTTTGGTCAGACAAGAGATTCTGATGCCGGTACATTCGTCCTTCTAAAACCCGCCCTCCAATCTATAAAGGCGGAGTGCATTCGGGAGAACACTGGAACCCTGGCATCGGACAAGTTCGTAGGGCGGGCACCCACATTCAGACCACTCCGCGCCTTCGTGTCTCTGCGGTAAGACCCTCGTCCATTCACGATTCACGGAAGACTAACCGCGGAGGCACGGAGACGCGAAGATTCTTTGGGGGGGGAACACCGGACGATCTCAGATCAAATTTCTCATTTCAAAGTTCAAGTCCGGCGATCGGTCTTCCGCATTCAGACCACTCCGCGCCTTCGTGTCTCTGCGGTAAGACCCCCCGTCCATTCACGTTTCACGGAATACAACCGCGGAGGCGCAAAGACGCAAAGATTCCTAGGGAGATTCCTGTGTTTATTGGATCGAAGTTCAGGTGCGGCGATCGGTTCCCCGTATTTACTTTCCTCCGCGACTTTGCTTCTCTGCGGTTAATGCTCCCAACTATTTACGATTCACGGAATACAACCTCTGAGGCGCATTTCGTTAGGATACCGGCATCCGGCGACAGAGACCTTGATGCCAAGGAAATAAATACCCGACCATCAAAAAGCCGGGTATACTAACATTCAAACCGGACCAGTTATGTAAGGCAGGTCAGGGCGGACATTCTGATCGAGGACGGGACCGTCTCAATGGTCGGGAAAGAGATCAATGTCGAGGCGGATAAGGTCATTGATGCGAGTGGAAAGCTTGTAATCCGCGACGGGATCGATCCGAATACGCATATGGAACTGCAGTTCGGTGGGACCTCTTCGTCGGACGATTTCTCTACCGGGACCCGAGATCGCCAAATGGCGTGCAGATCGATCTAATTTCGAAAACCCCTTTGTCAGACCTCGTTCACCGAGAGGTCGCAAAATTAAGATGATTGGGAAAAAAAGGAGAATCTGATGGACAAAAACTTGATGGTCAAATTAAGTGGCTTATTGATCTTGATGTTTGTGTCGGTTGGCTTTTTAGCTTGCCGAGGTTCTGATGCTCCCGAAACGCCGCCGGAAATGTCGACGGAACAGAAAGAGAAGCAGGAAGGGCTTGAAGCCTTAAGGGCTAAGAGCGCGGAATACACAACCATTCCCGCCAACGAGCAACTGGCTGAAGAACCTTTTAGAAACAAAAAGCTCATCTTTTTTAGATTTAGTAAAGGGAGTAAAGACGAGCCGGGCGAATGGATAATGAATGATTTTGGTTTTGGTGATTCTGTTGAGGGTGTACGGAAGGCTGGGGAAACTCGCTCGAATCTAAATTTTACATTAGCCAAAAACCCGACTGAAGTCGGAACGATCGCTCTGCTGCCAGAGTGTAAGTACGTGGCCGCGGGTTCCTATACGGTAGGCAGTGATTCGATTCCAGCTTCGAAAGAACACTGCGAACTTATCTTGATCGACCCGGAACTTTCAGCGGTCGTATTTCGAAAAATTTTTGAAGGTGAACTGGAAAGCTATAAAACACTATACAACTCTGAGAAAAGTGTAATTGCGGAAGTTGATAGAATGAAAATCGTTGATTTTCTGAACTCGCTACCCGACAAGGACGACTCCTCACCTGACAAAACTGACCCGAAATAGGCAGTCCTATTTTTATAGTCGGCGAAGTCTTCCGATAATCTGAGCGGACGAGGCCGACTTTTTGATACCCGGAATGAATAGTTGTCCAAAATGTTCTGCTGAGTTGAAAATCACTGACTGGACCTGTCCTGCTTGCGGTTTGAGCATTTCGGACGAGTCCGCCCAGACCGCGATCCGCCAGGACGACAAGACCCCGACCAAACTCAAAGAAACCAAAGCACGGGGCGACATTCATACTACAACTTCTGAC